>NZ_JAVLSB010000020.1:0-87043 GCF_031583775.1 Pseudomonas rhizozeae | reverse complement strand
GCAGATCAAAAGCAGATCAAAAGCAGAAGCGCCCGAGGCGGCCTAGTAGCCGACCTGGTCTCGGGTTGTACGAAATCCCCATATGGGAGCGAGCCTGCTCGCGAAGGCGGATTATCCGGCGATAGTTTTTTTGCCTGCAAAGCGGTCATCGCTGGGCAAGGCAGACTCTCGCAAGATCTGCAGCATCGGCAGCTCTCAATTAATCCCAAATCCCTCCAAAACCCTTCTATTTCAACCCTCGGCAAAAGTTGGAAGGCTTCTTGCAGTAGGGCTTCTGCGCCTGCGTTGGGCGTCAAAAGTTTGCTTTACGGGAACGGGGATATTCGGTGGATCGGTCTCAGATGCTTAGCAGTGCTCGCACAAACCTGACAGACCTCAGTCGAGGCAATCTGGGTGTGCCGCTGTTGCTGCTGGTTATGCTGGCGATGATGATGCTGCCGATCCCGCCGTTTCTGCTGGACGTGTTTTTCACGTTCAACATTGCATTGTCGATTGTGGTGTTGCTGGTCTGCGTGTACGCCTTGCGGCCGCTGGATTTCGCGGTGTTCCCGACCATTCTGCTGGTGGCGACGTTGCTGCGGCTGGCATTGAACGTGGCGTCGACGCGGGTGGTGATGCTCCACGGCCAGGACGGTCACGCCGCCGCCGGTAAGGTGATCCAGGCCTTCGGTGAGGTAGTGATCGGCGGTAACTATGTGGTCGGTATCGTGGTCTTCGCGATTTTGATGATCATCAACTTCGTCGTGGTGACCAAAGGCGCCGGGCGGATTTCCGAGGTGAGTGCGCGGTTTACCCTCGACGCGATGCCCGGCAAGCAAATGGCGATCGACGCCGATTTGAACGCCGGCCTGATCGATCAGAACCAAGCCAAGCTGCGCCGCATGGAAGTCGCTCAGGAAGCCGAGTTCTACGGATCCATGGACGGTGCCAGCAAATTCGTGCGCGGTGACGCCATCGCTGGCCTGCTGATCCTGTTCATCAACCTGATCGGCGGCATGGCGGTCGGTATCTTCCAGCACAACATGACCTTCGCCGACGCCGGCAAGGTGTACGCCTTGCTGACCATCGGTGACGGTTTGGTGGCGCAATTGCCATCACTGTTGTTATCGACCGCTGCCGCGATCATGGTGACCCGTGCGTCGGGCTCCGAAGACATGGGCAAGCAGATAAACCGCCAGATGTTCGCCTCGCCCAAAGCCTTGGCGGTGGCCGCGGCGTTGATGGCGGTGATGGGCCTGGTGCCAGGCATGCCGCATTTCTCCTTCCTCAGCATGGCCGCGCTTGCCGCCGGTGGTGCTTATCTGTTCTGGCGCAAGCAAAACGTGGTCAAGGTGCAAGCCTTGCAAGAGGTCAAGCGTCAGCAGGAGCTGCTGCCATCCCCGGCCCGCGCCATGGAGACCAAAGAACTGGGCTGGGATGACGTGACGCCGATCGACATGATCGGCCTGGAAGTCGGTTATCGCCTGATTCCGCTGGTGGACCGCAACCAGGGCGGGCAACTGCTGGCGCGGATCAAGGGCGTGCGCAAGAAGCTGTCCCAGGACCTGGGCTTCCTGATGCCGACGGTGCACATCCGCGACAACCTCGACCTGGCGCCCAGCGCTTATCGTCTGACCCTGATGGGGGTGATCCTCGCCGAAGCGGAGATCTACCCGGACCGTGAGCTGGCGATTAACCCCGGCCAGGTCTACGGCACGTTGAACGGCATCACCGCCAAAGATCCGGCTTTCGGCCTGGAAGCGGTGTGGATCGAAATCAGCCAGCGCGCGCAGGCGCAGTCACTCGGTTACACTGTGGTCGATGCCAGTACAGTAGTGGCCACCCACTTGAACCAGATTTTGTACAAGCATTCCAGCGAGCTGATTGGGCACGAAGAAGTCCAGCAACTCATGCAATTACTGGCCAAGAGTTCGCCAAAGCTTGCCGAGGAACTGGTACCGGGCGTGGTGTCGCTGTCGCAGTTGCTCAAGGTGTTGCAGGCGCTGTTGGCCGAGCAGGTGCCGGTGCGCGACATTCGCAGCATCGCCGAAGCGATCGCGAACAACGCGGCCAAGAGTCAAGATACTGCCGCATTGGTGGCAGCGGTTCGCGTCGGGGTGTCCCGCGCAATCGTCCAAAGCATTGTAGGCACTGAGTCCGAGCTGCCTGTGATCACTCTGGAGCCAAGGTTGGAACAGATATTGCTCAATAGTCTGCAGAAGGCAGGACAAGGCTCTGAAGAGGGCGTGCTGCTGGAGCCAAGCATGGCGGAAAAACTGCAGCGTTCGTTGATCGATGCCGCGCAGCGCCAGGAAATGCAAGGTCAACCGGTGATTCTGCTGGTGGCCGGTCCGGTTCGCGCCATGCTCTCGCGCTTCGGCCGTCTCGCCGTCCCCGGTCTGCATGTGCTGGCTTACCAGGAAATACCGGACAACAAGCAAGTGACCATCGTTGCGACAGTAGGGCCCAACGGCTGAGGTAGTGGTTTATGCAAGTTAAGCGTTTTTTCGCCGCCGATATGCGTCAGGCCATGAAGCTGGTTCGTGATGAGCTGGGCGCTGATGCCGCCATCATTGGCAACCGCCGCATTGCCGGTGGTGTCGAGCTGACGGCGGCGCTGGATTACAAATTGTCGGCGCTGGCCCCGCGGGTTCCTAACATGGAACTCGAGGATGAGCTGCGCAAGACTCAGTCGCGCATCGTCACCGCCCAGGCCGAACTGAGCCTGCGCAGCGATGGCGACAGTGACAAGGTCACCAACCGCCAGTTGTTCGCCGGCCTGCCGCTGACCGCTGCCGAGCCATTGATCGAACCGACCTACAACGAACCCAAGCGTCAGCCAGCCCCAGCGCCGGCCGCCGTGGGGGGCGTCGATCCGCGTGCCTTTGACTCGATGCGTTTCGAACTCAACAGCCTGCGCGAGCTGATGGAAGTGCAGCTCGGCACCCTGGCCTGGAATCAATTGCAAGGCAGCCGTCCGGCCCAGGCCAACCTGTGGCGTCGTTTGCAGCGCATTGGTCTGTCCGGGCCGTTGTCCCGCGACCTGCTGGCGATGATCACCGATATCGAAGAACCTCGTCAGGCCTGGCGCATGCTGCTGGCGCACCTGGCGCGGATGATCGCCACCCCGGAAATCGAGCCATTGGAAGAGGGCGGCGTGATTGCCATGGTCGGCCCTGCCGGCATGGGCAAGACCACCACCCTGGCCAAGCTCGCCGCCCGTTATGTGCTCAAGTACGGCGCGCAAAACATCGCGCTGGTGAGCATGGACAGCTTCCGCATTGGCGCCCAGGAACAGCTCAAGACCCTCGGCCGCATCCTTAATGTCTCGGTGACTCACGTCGATCCGGGCCAGTCGCTGGTCCAGGCACTGGAACCCTTGCTGCGCAAGCGCGTCGTATTGATCGACACGGCCGGCCTGCAAGCCAGTGACCCAGCGTTGCGCATGCAATTGGAAAGCCTGGCAGGCCGCGGGATCAGATCGAAGAATTACCTGGTTTTGGCCACCACCAGCCAGAAACAAGTGCTGACTGCCGCTTATCACAGTTACAAGCGCTGCGGGCTGGCCGGGTGCATCCTGACTAAACTGGATGAGACGGCGAGCCTGGGCGAAGTGTTGAGCCTGGCCATTACTCACGAATTACCGGTGGCCTACCTGACCGACGGCCCGCGGATCCCGGACGATCTGCACTTGCCGCGCCGGCACCAGTTGGTCAGCCGCGCGGTGAGTGTGCAAATGCAGGAAGAACCCAGCGAGGAAGCCATGGCTGACATGTTCGCTGATATCTACCACAGCCCGACCAAGCAGGTCGGCTGAGGTATTCATGAACACTTTTTGTACCTACATCGATGGTCTGCCATGCATTGTTCCATTGGTGAACGCGCAGCCAGTAATGTGGCCTCCGTCTAAGTAAGACAAGGTAAAGAAAAAAACATGGGCAGCATGCATCCCGTACAGGTGATCGCGGTGACCGGCGGCAAAGGTGGCGTCGGGAAGACTAACGTGTCAGTGAACTTGTCCCTGGCTCTAGCTGAACTTGGCCGTCGTGTCATGCTGCTGGACGCCGACCTGGGGCTGGCGAACGTCGACGTTCTGTTGGGGCTCACCCCCAAGCGGACGCTGGCGGACGTTATCGAAGGGCGCTGCGAGCTGCGTGACGTCTTGCTTCAAGGCCCCGGCGGGATTCGTATCGTGCCGGCCGCGTCCGGCACCCAGAGCATGGTGCACCTGAGCCCGGCGCAGCATGCCGGTCTGATCCAGGCGTTCAGCGACATCGGCGACAACCTTGATGTACTGGTGATCGACACCGCTGCAGGTATTGGTGACTCGGTAGTCAGTTTTGTCCGCGCGGCCCAGGAAGTGTTGCTGGTGGTGTGCGACGAACCGACCTCGATCACCGACGCCTACGCCCTGATCAAGTTGCTCAACCGCGATTACGGCATGAACCGCTTCCGCGTCCTGGCCAACATGGCCCAGAGCCCGCAAGAAGGCCGCAACCTGTTCGCCAAGTTAACCAAAGTCACCGACCGCTTCCTCGACGTCGCCCTGCAATACGTCGGCGCCGTGCCGTATGACGAAAGTGTGCGCAAGGCCGTGCAGAAACAGCGCGCGGTGTATGAAGCCTTTCCGCGTTCCAAATGCGCCTTGGCCTTCAAGGCCATTGCGCAAAAGGTCGACACCTGGCCATTGCCTGCCAACCCGCGTGGGCACCTGGAGTTTTTCGTTGAACGCCTCGTGCAACAGACGGCAGGACCCGTGCTATGACAGCCAGCGGCTACAACCTTTACAAGAAGTCGGCCCGTGATGCGCAGTACGAGTTGATCGAGCGTTACGCGCCCCTGGTCAAACGCATTGCCTACCACTTGCTGGCGCGTCTGCCGGCCAGTGTTCAGGTCGAAGACTTGATCCAGGCCGGCATGATCGGCCTGCTCGAAGTGTCGACCAAATATGACGCCAGTAAAGGCGCCAGTTTTGAAACCTACGCGGGCATTCGAATCCGCGGGGCCATGCTGGACGAGGTCCGCAAAGGGGACTGGGCGCCACGCTCGGTGCACCGCAATACCCGAATGGTCAGCGACGCGATTCGCTCAATTGAAGCTAAAACCGGTCGTGACGCTAAAGATCACGAAGTTGCGGCCGAACTCCAATTGAGTCTCGACGATTATTACGGGATTTTAAATGACACCTTGGGCAGTCGCCTGTTCAGTTTCGACGACCTCTTGCAGGACGGCGAACACGAAGGGCTGCACGAGGATGGCGCGAGTGCTCATCTCGAGCCGTCACGCGATCTGGAGGATGAACGCTTCCAGGCGGCGCTGGCGGATGCGATTGCCAATTTGCCGGAGCGTGAGCGACTGGTGTTGGCGCTGTACTACGACGAAGAGCTGAACCTCAAGGAAATCGGTGAGGTCCTGGGGGTCAGCGAATCGCGGGTCAGCCAGTTACATAGCCAGTGCGCGGCCCGTTTGCGGGGGCGTTTGGGGGAGTGGCGAGCGCGCTGAAGGCAGTGTGGGGACACTGCGAACGAGGCTGGCGGGTGCAAAAACCTGCCGGTCGCGATCTGTTGTGCTCCACGCAGCCATTGAGTGCTTTGCCAGATTGAATGAAATGGCGTGTCCAGGTGCTGGGCGCGTTTAAGTCTGCTTGGAGGTCGAATTGGACAAGAACATGAAAATCCTCATCGTTGATGACTTCTCAACGATGCGGCGGATCATAAAAAACCTGTTGCGTGACCTTGGGTTCACCAACACGGTCGAGGCTGACGATGGCACCACCGCCATTCCGGTCCTCAACAGCGGCAGCATCGACTTTCTGGTGACGGACTGGAACATGCCTGGCATGACCGGTATCGAACTGCTGCGCCACGTGCGCGCCGATGAAAAACTCAAAAGTCTCCCCGTGCTGATGGTGACCGCTGAAGCCAAGCGCGAACAGATCATCGAAGCAGCCCAGGCCGGCGTTAACGGCTATGTGGTCAAGCCTTTCACCGCCCAGGCGCTGAAAGACAAGATCGAGAAGATCTTCGAACGCATCGGTTGATCGCCACGCCACTGCGCCACGGGGGAGCTATGGAGCACAAAGAATCTTCACTGGGCGATTTTGAATCGACCCTGAAAAAACACGCGGTCGAACTGGTCGCCAGCCTTGAAAAAGGCAAGTTCGGCGACGCCGTGCAACTGATCCATGAGCTCAACCAGACCCGTGACCGCGGCCTGTATCAGGAAGTGGGCAAGCTCACCCGTGAGCTGCACAGTGCGATCGTCAATTTTCAGATTGACCCGCACATGCCGCAAGCCGAGGAAGTCTCGCAGATCACCGACGCTACCGAGCGCCTGGGCTATGTGGTCAAGCTGACCGAAGCGGCGGCGAATCGCACCATGGACCTGGTGGAAACCGCGACCCCGCTGGTCAATGCTCTGAGCACCGATGCCCAGGCCTTGAGCACCGATTGGGGCCGATTCATGCGCCGCGAAGTCGGCGCCGAAGAGTTCCGCGAGCTGGCTCGTCGCGTCGACGGTTTCCTGACGCGCAGCGCCGAGGACAACCGTGCTGTTTCCAGCAACCTCAACGACATTCTGCTGGCCCAGGATTACCAGGACCTCACCGGCCAGGTGATCAAGCGCGTGACCCAATTGGTCACCGAAGTGGAAAGCAATTTGCTCAAGCTGGTGTTGATGGCCAGCCAGGTTGATCGCTTCGCCGGGATCGAACACGACCGCGATGCGATGCTGGCTGAAAAAGATCCACAAAAACATCTCTCTCAGGGTGAAGGTCCGCAGATTCATGCCGATAAAAGAGAAGACGTTGTGTCCGGTCAGGACGATGTGGAC
Source organism: Pseudomonas rhizozeae (assembly GCF_031583775.1). NCBI lineage: Bacteria > Pseudomonadati > Pseudomonadota > Gammaproteobacteria > Pseudomonadales > Pseudomonadaceae > Pseudomonas > Pseudomonas rhizozeae. The sequence continues at coordinate 80,233 of NZ_JAVLSB010000020.1, read as the reverse complement.
GATTTGCTGTCCAGCCTTGGATTTTAGGTTTCTTTAGGAGCACCCCTACACATGAGCTTCGGCGCCGATGAAGAGATCCTTCAGGATTTCCTGGTTGAGGCCGGCGAGATTCTAGAGCAACTGTCCGAGCAACTGGTCGAGCTGGAAAGCCGTCCGGATGATGCGGATTTGCTCAATGCAATTTTTCGCGGTTTTCACACTGTAAAAGGGGGCGCCGGCTTCCTCCAGCTCAATGAGTTGGTGGAGTGCTGTCATATCGCCGAGAACGTGTTCGACATCCTGCGCAAGGGTGAGCGGCGCGTCGACTCGGAATTGATGGACGTGGTTCTCGAAGCACTGGACGCGGTGAACAGCATGTTCACTGAAGTCCGCGAACGTGGCCCGATCACCCCGGCCACGCCTCAATTGCTGGCGGCCCTGGCGCGTCTGGCCGAGCCGCAATCGGCTGACGAAGTGGCGCCGGCCGCTGAGGTCGAAGCGCCTGCCGCCGAAGCGGAACCGGGCGATATCACCGATAACGAATTCGAACAGTTGCTGGACTCGCTGAACGCCGTCAAGGCCCAGGCCGAGGCCCCCGTGTCTGCTGCCCCCGTGACCGCCAGCAGCGATGCGGCGAGCGATGAAATCACCGACGCCGAGTTCGAGTCGTTGCTTGATCAACTGCACGGCAAAGGCCAGTTCGCCGCCGACGCCGTCACGCCTGCAGGGGGCGCATCGTCGGCCGCCGCGGCAACGAAAGCGCCGGGTGACAGCTCCGACATTACTGACGACGAATTCGAAGCACTGCTCGACCAGTTGCACGGCAAGGGCAACTTTGCCGTTGATGCGCTGGAGTCGGCCATTGCCTCGGTTCCGGCCGCTGCACCGACCGCTGCGGCGGCGGGTAGCGACCTGATTTCCGATCACGAATTCGAATCGCTGCTCGACGAATTGCACGGCAAAGGCAAGTTCAGCGAGGTCAACGCGGGGGCCGCGGTGGGCTCTGCGTCCTCCAGCGCTGCAGTCGCCGAACCGGTGGCCAAGGCTGTGCCAAAACCGCCGGCCAAGGTCGAAGCACCGAAGACTGCCGCCGCGCCAGCCGCTGCCGCGCCGGCCCGTGCGCCAACCCCCGCTCCGGCCGACAAACCGGCCAGCGAAGCCGAGACCACCGTGCGGGTCGACACCGCACGCCTCGACGAAATCATGAACATGGTCGGCGAGCTGGTGCTGGTGCGTAACCGCCTGGTGCGCCTGGGTGCCAACAGCGCCGACGAAGCCATGTCCAAGGCCGTGTCCAACCTCGATGTGGTCACCGCCGATTTGCAGACCGCGGTGATGAAGACGCGGATGCAGCCGATCAAAAAAGTCTTCGGGCGTTTCCCGCGCCTGGTTCGCGACCTGGCTCGCCAGCTCAAGAAAGAGATCAACCTGGAACTGGTTGGCGAAGAAACCGACCTCGACAAAAACCTCGTCGAGGCCCTGGCCGATCCGCTGGTCCACTTGGTGCGCAACGCGGTCGACCACGGCATCGAATCGCCGGAAGAACGCGAAGCATCGGGCAAGGCCCGGGGCGGTCGCGTGATACTGGCGGCCGAACAGGAAGGCGATCACATCCTCTTGTCGATTTCCGATGACGGCAAAGGCATGGACCCTAACGTCCTGCGCTCCATCGCGGTCAAGCGTGGGGTGATGGACAAGGATGCCGCCGACCGGTTGAGCGACACCGAATGCTACAACCTGATCTTCGCGCCTGGCTTCTCGACCAAGACCGAGATCTCCGACGTGTCCGGTCGTGGCGTGGGCATGGACGTGGTGAAAACCAAGATTTCCCAGCTCAATGGTTCGATCAACATCTACTCGACCAAGGGCCAGGGCTCGAAGATCGTCATCAAGGTGCCGTTGACCCTGGCGATCATGCCGACCCTGATGGTGATGCTGGGCAACCAGGCGTTCGCCTTCCCGCTGGTCAACGTCAACGAGATTTTCCACCTCGACCTGTCGCGCACCAACGTGGTCGACGGCCAGGAAGTGGTGATCGTGCGCGACAAGGCACTGCCATTGTTTTACCTCAAGCGCTGGCTGGTCAGCTCCGCCGCTCACGAAGAGCAGCGTGAAGGCCATGTGGTGATCCTTTCGGTGGGCACCCAGCGGATCGGCTTTGTCGTCGATCAACTGGTGGGCCAGGAAGAAGTGGTCATCAAGCCATTGGGCAAAATGCTCCAGGGAACCCCGGGCATGTCCGGCGCCACCATTACCGGTGACGGCCGCATTGCACTGATTCTCGATGTCCCGAGCATGCTCAAGCGTTACGCCGCACGGCGTATTTGATTCTGGTGGAGCGGGGCGATGTTGCCCCGCGCCATCTAACGGAGTGTTTATGGCAGTCAAAGTCCTGGTGGTGGACGATTCGGGGTTTTTCCGCCGCCGCGTCTCGGAGATTCTTTCAGCGGATATCAATATCCAGGTGGTCGGTACCGCGACCAATGGCAAAGAAGCGATCGATCAGGCCCTGGCCCTCAAGCCGGACGTGATCACCATGGACTACGAGATGCCGATGATGGACGGCATCACCGCGGTGCGGCACATCATGCAGCGCTGCCCGACGCCGGTGTTGATGTTCTCCTCGCTGACCCATGAAGGCGCCCGGGTGACCCTCGATGCGCTGGACGCCGGGGCGGTGGATTTCCTGCCGAAGAATTTCGAAGACATCTCGCGCAATCCCGAGAAGGTCAAGCAACTGCTGTGCGAGAAAATCCTCAGCATCTCGCGCAGCAACCGTCGGGTCAGTGCCTACAGCGCTCCGACGCCAGCCCCGACGCCCGCGGCGGCACCGTCGACTTACGGCGGCAGCGCGCCGGCTCGTCCCGCGCCCGCAGCGATTCCCGCGCGTGCACCGGTAGCGACGGCACCGTCGTCACCCGCGCCGAAACGCAAGGCTTACAAACTGGTGGCCATTGGTACGTCCACCGGCGGGCCGGTCGCCCTGCAACGGGTGTTGACCCATCTGCCGGCGAACTTCCCGGCGCCGATCGTGTTGATCCAGCACATGCCGGCGGCCTTCACCAAGGCCTTCGCCGAGCGTCTGGACAAGCTGTGCCGCATCAGCGTCAAGGAAGCCGAGGATGGCGACATCCTGCGTCCGGGCCTGGCGTTGCTGGCACCGGGTGGCAAACAAATGATGATCGATGGCCGTGGCGCGGTGAAAATCCTGCCGGGCGACGAGCGTCTGAATTACAAACCGTGCGTGGACATCACCTTCGGTTCCGCAGCCAAATCCTACGGCGACAAAGTTCTGGCGGTGGTCCTCACCGGCATGGGCGCTGACGGCCGTGAAGGCGCACGTCTGCTGAAGCAGGGCGGCAGTGCGATCTGGGCCCAGGATGAAGCCAGCTGCGTGATCTACGGCATGCCCATGGCCATCGTCAAAGCCAACCTCGCGGACGCGGTGTATGGCCTGGACGATATTGGCAAGCACCTGGTCGAGGCGTGTATCTGATGGATGTATTAAGCCTGATTGGCATCATCATGGCGTTCGTCGCCATTGTTGGCGGCAACTACCTGGAAGGCGGCCACCTCGGCGCCCTGGCCAACGGCCCGGCGGCGTTGATCGTGATCGGCGGCACCGTCGGCGCGGCGTTGCTGCAGTCGCCGATGAGCGCCTTCAAGCGCGCCATGCAAATTGTCGGCTGGATACTGTTTCCGCCGCGCGTTGACCTCGAAGGGGGCATCGACCGCGTGGTGAACTGGAGCCTCACCGCGCGCAAGGAAGGCTTGCTCGGACTCGAAGGTGTGGCGGACGCCGAACCGGACAGCTATTCGCGCAAAGGTTTGCAGTTGCTGGTGGACGGCGCCGAGCCGGAAGCGATCCGTAGCATCCTCGAGGTGGATTTCTACACCCAGGAAAGCCGCGACATCGAAGCCGCCAAGGTCTTCGAAAGCATGGGCGGCTATGCGCCGACCATCGGCATCATCGGTGCGGTGATGGGCCTGATCCACGTGATGGGCAACCTGGCCGACCCGACGCAACTGGGCAGCGGTATCGCCGTGGCGTTCGTCGCCACCATCTACGGGGTGGCCAGTGCCAACCTGGTGCTGCTGCCGGTGGCGGCGAAACTCAAGTCCATCGCCTTGCGCCAGTCGCGTTATCGCGAAATGTTGCTCGAAGGCATTCTGTCGATCGCCGAAGGTGAAAACCCGCGCTCGATCGAGCTGAAGCTCCAGGGCTTCATGGATTGATGGGAGGCATGGACCATGGCACGACGCAGGCAACCTGAAGAACACGTCAATCACGAACGTTGGCTGGTGTCGTATGCCGACTTCATCACCTTGCTGTTCGCCTTCTTCGTGGTCATGTACTCGATTTCGTCGATCAACGAAGGCAAGTACAAGGTGATTTCCCAAGCGCTGATTGGCGTGTTCAACGATGCCGACCGCAGCCTCAAGCCGATCCCGATCGGCGAAGAGCGGCCGCAGACCGTGACCCCGGCCAAGCCGCTGGTCAAGGACAGTGAGCAGGTTGACGCCGGGATTGCCGGGGCCAGCGATCCGCTAAAAAGCATCGCCGATGACATCAGCGCGGCGTTCGGCGACCTGATCAGCTCCAACCAGATGACCGTGCGCGGCAACGAGTTGTGGGTCGAGATCGAACTCAATTCCAGCCTGTTGTTCGGCAGCGGCGATGCCATGCCCAGCGACATGGCGTTCAACATCATCGACAAGGTCGCGGGCATCCTCAAGCCGTTCGACAATCCGATTCACGTTGAAGGCTTTACCGATGACCAGCCGATCCGCACGGCGCAGTACCCGACTAACTGGGAGCTGTCCTCGGCGCGCTCGGCCAGCATCGTGCGCATGCTGGCGATGCAGGGGGTGAACCCCGGTCGCCTGGCGTCTGTGGGCTATGGCGAATTCCAGCCGGTGGCCAACAACGCCACCGCCGAGGGCCGTGCGCGCAACCGTCGCGTGGTGCTGGTGGTATCGCGCAATCTGGATGTGCGCCGCAGCCTCACCGGTACCGGGACCGCTCATGCGCAACCGGACGCCGCGCTGAAGCGTGCTGGCACACAAACTGCACCTCCGAGCGTCAAGCCGCCGGTACGAGAGAGCGCCGTCAATTCTCCGTCACCCGCTTTAACACGTTGAGCTATTTCTCGGTTGCCCCTGGCGACCGAGAGGAACCATGCACATGAGAGTCTGGGCCGTTGCCAATCAAAAGGGTGGTGTTGGTAAAACCACTTCCTCTATCGCTTTAGCCGGGTTGCTGGCCGAGGCGGGCAAACGCGTGGTCATCGTTGATCTAGACCCCCACGGCTCAATGACCAGTTACTTCGGCTACGACCCGGATGCCCTCGAACACAGTTGCTACGACCTGTTCCTGCACAAGGGCAACGTGCCCCAGGGCTTGCCCGGCCAATTGCTGTTGTCCACCAGCGACTCGCGCATTTCGCTGCTGCCGTCGAGCACCGCGCTCGCCACCCTTGAGCGTCAATCCCCCGGCCAAAGTGGCCTGGGCCTGGTGATCGCCAAGAGCCTGGCGCAACTGTGGCAGGACTTTGATTACGCGCTGATCGACAGCCCGCCATTGCTGGGCGTGCTGATGGTCAACGCCTTGGCCGCGAGCCAGCAACTGGTGATCCCGGTGCAGACCGAACACCTGGCCGTCAAAGGCCTGGAGCGCATGGTCAACACCCTGGCGATGATCAACCGCTCGCGCAAACAGGCGCTGCCGTTCAGCATCGTGCCGACCCTGTTCGACCGCCGCACCCAAGCCTCGATGGGCACCTTGCGGGTGCTGCGCGACTTGTACCCGGAAGACATCTGGCAAGGCTACATCCCGGTGGACACCCGCCTGCGCGATGCCAGCCGCGCCGGGGTCACGCCGTCGCAGTTCGATGGCAAAAGCCGTGGGGTGCTGGCCTATCGCGCGCTGCTCAAGCACTTGCTTGCGCAACAACTCGTCGCGCAGGTGGCCTGAACATGAGTCGGCCACTGAAACTCACCACGCGCCCGCAATTGGCGTTGCAGTCCTACCTCGACAATCTGCTGCAGGAAGCCACCGATGAACTGCCGGACCTGGTGGTTGAGGCGGCTGAAGTAGCGAGCCCGCTGGATGAGTTCCAGGCAGCGGTGCTGGAAGAGCAGGCGCGGGATGCGCGCAAGCCGATTGCGCCGAAAGTCGAAGCAGTCACGCCGGTTGTGGTCAGCGCGCCAGTGGTTGAAGTGCTGGAGGCTCCGACGCCGATCCTGGCCCCGGTCTCCACGGTGGCGCCGCTGTTGCAGGCCTTGGTCACGCCACTGGTCGAAGTACATATTCCGCCCAGCAACACGCCGCCACCGGTGGACACCGATGGCCGCCCGAGCTGGGCCGCCGAGCCGTTCGAATGCCTGTTGTTCGACGTCGCCGGGTTGACCCTGGCGGTGCCGCTGGTGTGCCTGGGTTCGATCTATTCGCTGGCCGGCCACGAGTTGACGCCGCTGTTCGGTCAGCCGGAGTGGTTCCTCGGCATCCTGCCGAGCCAGGCCGGCAACCTCAAGGTGCTGGACACTGCGCGCTGGGTCATGCCGGATCGTTATCGCGACGACTTCCGCCAGGGCCTGCAATACGTTATTTCGGTGCAGGGCTACGAATGGGGGCTGGCGGTGCATCAAGTCAGCCGTTCGTTGCGCCTGAACCCGAACGAAATCAAATGGCGTTCGCACCGTGGCCAACGGCCGTGGCTGGCGGGCACCGTGATCGAACACATGTGTGCCTTGCTCGATGTGTCTGAACTGGCGGCGCTGATCGCCAGCGGCGGCGCGAAACAGCTGAGCATCAGCAAACCACTTAAAACCAACTAACAAACACACGCCGGCCGCTTGCGCGCCGGCGAACGGAACACACACCGCCACAGCGGTTTTTCGAGGGGTCAGGGTATGAATGATAAGGCGACGGCGGCAAAAGGTTCTGAAGATCCGATCCTGCAATGGGTAACCTTCAAGCTCGATAATGAGACCTACGGCATCAACGTAATGCGCGTCCAGGAAGTGCTGCGCTACACCGAAATCGCGCCGGTCCCGGGTGCTCCGAGCTACGTGCTGGGCATTATCAATTTGCGCGGTAACGTGGTCACCGTGATCGACACCCGCCAGCGCTTCGGCCTGGGTACCGTGGAAGTCAGCGACAACACCCGCATCGTCATCATCGAAGCCGACAAGCAAGTGGTCGGGATCATGGTCGACAGCGTCGCCGAAGTGGTTTACCTGCGCCAGTCGGAAATCGAAACCGCGCCGAACGTCGGTAACGAAGAATCGGCCAAGTTCATCCAGGGCGTGTGCAACAAGAACAACGAGCTGCTGATCCTCGTCGAACTCGACAAGATGATGAGCGAAGAAGAATGGTCGGAACTGGAGAGTATCTGATTGATGCTTGAGGTAGCGGTCATTGTCCTGTTCCTGTTCTGGGCAGGCACCCTGGCGATGTTCCTGGCTTACATCCGTAGCCAGCGGCACATCGCCGCGCAACAGGCCCAAAGCGATGCGCTGCGTGATCAGCGCATCAAAGAGCTGGCCAAACGCGTCGACGACTATCAGAACGGCACCGTGCGCATGGGCGAAGCCCTGCACGAACTGCGCTCGGTGGTCAGCCCGATCCCGGACAAACTCGCGCAACTCGAACAGCGCGACCCCTCGAGCCTGTCCTTCGCCCAGGCCGCCCGCCTGGTCGGCATGGGCGCCAGCATCAACGAACTGACCCAGGCCTGCGGCTTGACCCAGGCTGAGGCAGAGTTGATGAGCAAGCTGCACAAGAGCTGAGCAGCGGGCTCGTGATCGTGTTGGGAGCGGGAAGCTGCTATCGCGAGCAGGCTCGCTCCCACAGGTCTGTGGTGTGATCCCAGAATCAGGCGCACGCCACTAAACTCTGTGGGAGCGGGCCCGCGATGGCGTCCTCGAGGCCTCAGTAATCCTCCCCCCGCTCAGTCACATCCTTCTCCAGCACCCCCGTCTCCTCATCAAACCCCTGCGGGAATTTGCCTTTTAGATTCCACGCAAACGCAATGATCTCGGCAATCGTGCGGTACAACTCCTCCGGAATACTGTCCCCCAACTCCATCTTCGCCAGCAGCCTTACCAGCTCCGGGTTTTCATAGATCGGCACTTCGCATTCGCGGGCAATCTTCAAAATCGCTTCAGCCAGTTCGTCGTCGCCCTTGGCGGTAAGGGTCGGGGCGTGGGTGCCGTCGTATTTGAGGGCGATGGCCTGGCGGGGGGCGTTGGCGGTGCTCATGCGGTTTCGTCCACCCAGCGTTGTTCGAGGCGGGTTGTCGGGCCTTGGGGCGGGGTGCCGTGGTGGCAGTCGAGGTCGCCGACGTTGAGGCCGGAGGCGAGCAAGCGTTCGCGCAGGGCTTGCAGGTTGGTTTCGATCAGGCTCGCGGTGTACGGGCGTTCGGCCCACAACTGACTGGAGAGGCTGCCCTTGATCAGTTGTGCCTGGATCTGCATCGGCCCGAGGGGTTCCATGTCGAAGGCCAGTTCGACGCGCCACAAGGATTGCTTGGGCTCGCGTTCGTCGCGGCGTTCGTGAGGCGGCTGTTTCTCTGACTCGGGGGATTCTTCGCGCTGGAACTTGACCTGCAACGGCACGATGTCTTGCAGGTTGCGCATCGGAATTTCCAGTTGCCAGGTACTTTGCAAGCGGCCGTCGCTGGTGACGCCGGTCTGTTCCAGGCTCGACAACTGATGGGTCTGCAAGCGCGACACGGCGGCGGCGGCGAGGCGCAGCAGGTGTTCGAGGCCACCTTCGCCTTCACCTTTCTGGATCAGCCGCTCGGACAACGGAAAACCGGTAGGCTCGGGTTTGGCACTTACTTGGCCGAGCATGCCGAGGGCGCTGCGCACGAAAGTCGGCATGGCCTGGGCCAGGGTGTTGGCGGCGATGATCGCGCTGAGGTGAGTGCCGCCGGGCAGGCCGGGGGTGAGTTGCGCGATCAGCCGCAGTAGGTCGCCTTTCATGTCGGCGGCAATATTCGTCGGCTGACCGGTCAAGAGCTTACTTTCGAGGAACATCCCGCTGTTGGCCAGCGCCAGGGCCACACCCTTGGCGGTGCTCAGTTGTTGAGCGTTGGGCAGGCCGGCGAGCAATTTGTCCACCGCCGCGCGCAGGTCGCTGGAGGTTTGATCAGACGCGGGCAGGTTTTGCAGCAGTTTGAGCAAGCCGTCCAGCGAACCCTGGCGGCTTTGCTGGCTGACCAGTTGTTGAGTGATCGCCAGTTGTTCCTGGCGATTGCTCAGCGGCACGAATTTGAGGGTTTGCGAATCCTGCACCAGGGCGCTGAGCAAAGTGCCGATGCGCAGTGGCTGCGGGCTGTCGATGTTCAGGGTGCTGCCGCTCAGCGCGGTGTTGAGCAGGCTGACCAGTGAGCGATACACCACCGGTTGACCGGGGACTTGCGGCATCAACTGGCTGGTTTGCACCTTGCCTTGCAACAGCGTGCCGACCGGCAGTTGCGCGGTGTCAATGCGGGTGAGGGTGGCGACGCTGGCCGCGATCGCCTGCTGCACGGTGACCGCCAGGTTGCCGGCTGATGGCTGCGTAATAGCGAAGTTGGTGCCCTGCGGCAACGGCTGGCTGCTGGTGGCCTGGACCGTGGTCTGGCGACCGCTGTCGAGGGTGACCTTGAGCAGCAACTGGAAAGTCTGGTCGGCCTGCTTGAGCGACAGCACTTCGGCCTTGGCGCTCTGCCCGGCGCTGATCAGGCCTTCGATCGGCGTCAGCAACTTGAGCAGGTCGCCGCTGACCACCAGCGGACGAGAGCCGCTCGGCGTCGGTTGCGGCATCGGCAGGATGTTCATTTCGCCAGTCATTCGCGGTTACAACCTATGGAAATTGCCCTCTTTAGAGTAGGGCATCGCATGTATAATGCCGCCCGTCTTTCGGGGAGTGGTGAAAACTTTGCATTTGTTTGACGCAGGTCTCTGGAACAGGCCGCCAAAGCCTCTATGCTGCCTCTCTTTAACGGCTGCGCGACGGCCGACTTGAATCGCCGCACTGAGCTGCTCCACTGATGCCGCACTGAACTGAATAGGCCTTTGATCCTTTGACCAGCCCGATCCTGCACACCGTTGGCCTTGCTTGTGAGCGAGATCTGCGGCTGTTGTTCGAAAATCTCGAACTGCGGCTCGGGCCGGGCGAAATGGTGCAGATCAGCGGGCCTAACGGCAGTGGCAAGACCAGCCTGTTACGCCTGCTGGCCGGGTTGATGCAGCCGACCGCCGGTCAAGTGCTGCTCAATGGCCAGCCATTGCACGAGCAGCGCAGCGAACTGGCGCGCAACCTGTTGTGGATCGGCCACGCCGCCGGGATCAAAGACCTGCTGACTGCGGAAGAAAACCTCAGTTGGCTCTGCGCGCTGCATCAACCGGCCAGCCGCGACGCGATTTGGCAAGCATTGGCCGCCGTCGGCCTACGCGGTTTCGAAGACGTGCCCTGCCATAGCCTGTCCGCTGGCCAGCAACGTCGCGTCGCGCTGGCGCGGCTTTATCTCGACAGCCCGCCGCTGTGGATTCTCGACGAACCCTTCACTGCCCTCGATAAGCAAGGCGTGGCCCAGCTCGAAGAGCACTTGGCCGCGCATTGCGAGCAGGGCGGCATGGTGCTGCTGACCACGCACCACACGCTGAGCCGGATGCCGGCCAGCTACCGCGATCTGGATTTGGGGCAGTGGGCCGTATGAGTGTGTTCGGACTGCTGGTGGCCCGTGAAGCGCGTCTGTTGTTCCGTCGTCCGGCGGAGTTGGCCAATCCACTGGTGTTTTTCGCGATCGTTATCGCCCTGTTCCCGTTGGCGGTCGGGCCTGAGTCGCAATTGTTGCAAACCTTGTCTCCTGGACTGGTCTGGGTCGCGGCGCTTTTATCAGTCCTGCTCTCGCTGGACGGGCTGTTCCGCAGTGATTTCGAGGACGGTTCGCTGGAACAGTGGGTCCTTTCGCCGCACCCCCTGGCTCTTCTGGTTTTGGCCAAGGTGCTGGCACACTGGCTGTTTTCCGGCCTGGCGCTGGTGTTGCTTTCCCCGCTGCTGGCGTTGATGCTCGGTTTGCCGGTCGCGTGCCTGCCGGTGTTGCTGGTTTCGCTGCTGCTGGGTACTCCAGTGCTTAGCCTGTTGGGCGCCGTGGGCGCAGCCTTGACCGTCGGCTTGAAGCGCGGTGGCCTGTTGCTGGCCCTGCTGATTCTGCCGTTGTACATCCCGGTATTGATCCTCGGCAGTGGCGCGTTGCAAGCGGCGCTTCAAGGCATGCCGGCGACCGGTTATCTCTTGTGGCTTGGTAGCCTGACTGCCCTCGCGATAACGTTGACACCTTTTGCAATAGCGGCTGGCCTGAAGATCAGCGTCGGCGAATAATGAGGTCTGGTCATTTATTGATCAGTAAAGACCCTTGGCTTGTCACCCTGATGACAAGCAACCGTGATGGAAACAGCAATGAACTGGACTTGGTTTCATAAGCTCGGCTCACCCAAATGGTTTTACGGCATCAGTGGCAAACTGCTGCCCTGGCTGAGCGTCGCGGCGTTGCTGCTGATTGGCGTCGGCATGATTTGGGGCCTGGCGTTCGCGCCGCCGGATTACCAGCAGGGCAACAGCTTTCGCATCATCTATATCCATGTGCCAGCGGCGATGCTTGCCCAGTCCTGCTATGTGATGCTGGCGGTGTGCGGGGTGGTCGGGCTGGTCTGGAAGATGAAACTGGCCGACGTCGCCCTGCAATGCGCGGCGCCCATCGGTGCCTGGATGACCGCCGTGGCGCTGGTTACCGGGGCGATCTGGGGCAAGCCGACCTGGGGCTCGTGGTGGGTGTGGGATGCGCGGCTCACCTCCATGTTGATTCTGCTGTTTTTGTATTTCGGCCTGATCGCCCTCGGCAACGCCATCAGCAACCGCGACAGCGCCGCCAAGGCCTGCGCGGTGCTGGCGATCGTCGGGGTGATCAACATACCGATCATCAAATACTCGGTGGAGTGGTGGAACACCCTGCACCAGGGCGCGACCTTCACCCTCACCGAAAAACCGGCGATGCCCGCCGAGATGTGGCTGCCGCTGTTGCTGACGGTGCTGGGTTTCTACTGTTTCTTCGGCGCCGTGCTGTTGCTGCGCATGCGCCTCGAAGTGCTCAAGCGTGAAGCCCGCGCCAGTTGGGTCAAGGCTGAAATTCAGACCAGTCTGGGGGGCGCTCGATGAGTTTCGCGTCATTCGGCGACTTCCTCGCCATGGGCCATCACGGCCTCTATGTGTGGTCCGCCTATGGCATCTGCCTGGCGGTGCTGGTCCTCAACGTGGCGGCGCCAGTCCTGGCCCGCAAGCGCTATCTGCAACAAGAGGCGCGCCGTTTGCGCCGGGAGAACGGTCAGTGAATCCGCTGCGCAAAAAGCGTCTTGTCATCATTCTTGCGATCCTGGTGGGCGTCGGCGCGGCCGTCGGCCTGGCCCTGAGCGCATTGCAGCAGAACATCAATCTGTTTTACACCCCGACCCAGATCGCCAACGGCGAAGCCCCGCACGACACGCGTATCCGTGCCGGCGGCATGGTCGAAAAGGGCTCGCTGCAACGTTCCGGCGATTCGCTGGACGTGCGCTTCATCGTTACCGACTTCAACAAATCCGTGACCATCACCTATCGCGGCATCCTTCCGGACCTGTTCCGCGAAGGCCAGGGCATCGTCGCCCTCGGCAAGCTGAATGCCGACGGCGTGGTGGTGGCCGATGAAGTGCTGGCCAAGCACGATGAAAAATACATGCCGCCGGAAGTGACCAAGGCTCTGAAAGACAGCGGCCAGTCGGCTCCCACTCCCGTCAAAGAGGGTTAACGGATGACCAGTGGAATCTTTATCCCGGAGCTTGGCCACTTGGCCATGATCCTGGCCCTGTGTTTTGCCCTGGTGCAGGCCGTGGTGCCGTTGCTCGGTGCCTGGCGCGGTGATCGTTTGTGGATGAGCCTGGCGCAGCCGGCGGCCTGGGGCCAGTTCGCGTTCCTCGCATTCGCGTTCGGCTGCCTGACCTATGCCTTCATGACCGACGATTTCTCGGTGGCGTACGTCGCCAGCAACTCCAACAGCGCCTTGCCGTGGTACTACAAGTTCAGCGCGGTATGGGGCGCCCACGAAGGTTCGTTGCTGTTGTGGGCGCTGATCCTCGGCGGCTGGACCTTCGCGGTGTCGGTGTTCTCCCGGCAACTGCCGCAGGTGATGCTGGCGCGGGTGCTGGCGATCATGGGCATGATCAGCATCGGTTTCCTGCTGTTCCTGATCCTCACCTCCAACCCGTTTGAACGCATCCTGCCGCAGATGCCAACGGACGGTCGCGACCTTAATCCGCTGCTGCAAGACATCGGCCTGATCGTCCATCCGCCGATGCTCTACATGGGTTACGTCGGTTTCTCCGTAGCCTTTGCCTTCGCCATTGCCGCGCTGCTCGGCGGCCGACTGGACGCAGCCTGGGCCCGCTGGTCGCGGCCGTGGACCATCGTCGCCTGGGCATTCCTCGGCATCGGCATCACCCTCGGCTCCTGGTGGGCCTATTACGAACTCGGCTGGGGCGGCTGGTGGTTCTGGGACCCGGTGGAAAACGCCTCCTTCATGCCGTGGCTGGTGGGCACGGCGCTGATCCACTCGCTGGCGGTGACGGAAAAACGTGGCGTGTTCAAGAGCTGGACCGTGTTGCTGGCCATCGCCGCGTTCTCGCTGAGCCTGCTCGGGACCTTCCTGGTGCGTTCAGGCGTGCTGACCTCGGTGCACGCCTTCGCGTCCGATCCGGAGCGCGGGGTATTTATCCTGATCTTCCTGTTGTTCGTGGTCGGTGGTTCGCTGACCCTGTTCGCCCTGCGCGCGCCGGTGGTCAAGAGCCATGTCGGCTTCAACCTGTGGTCGCGGGAAACCCTGCTGCTGGGCAATAACCTGGTGCTGGTGGTGGCGGCGTCGATGATTCTGCTCGGCACCTTGTACCCGCTGATTCTCGATGCGTTGACCGGGGCCAAGTTGTCGGTCGGCCCGCCGTACTTCAACGCGTTGTTTATCCCGTTGATGGCCTTGCTGATGCTGGTGATGGCGGTGGGCATGCTGGTGCGCTGGAAAGACACCCCGGTGAAATGGCTGCTGCGCATGCTGACCCCGGTACTGCTCGGCAGTGCCGCGCTGGCGGTGGTTGCCGGCATCGCTTACGGCGACTTCAACTGGGCGGTGATCGCCACCTTCATGCTGGCGGCCTGGGTGCTGCTGGCCGGGGTACGCGACATTCTCGACAAGACCCGCCACAAAGGCCTGATCAAAGGTTTGCCGACCCTGACTCGCAGCTATTGGGGCATGCAAATTGCGCACTTGGGCATCGCGGTCTGCGCCTTGGGCGTAGTGCTGTCGAGCCAGAACAGCGCCGAGCGCGACTTGCGCCTGGCGCCGGGCGAGTCGATGGACCTGGCCGGCTACCACTTCGTGTTCGAAGGCGCCAAGCACTTCGAAGGACCAAACTTCACGTCCGACAAAGGCACCGTGCGGGTGATCCGCGACGGACAGGAAATCAGCGTGTTGCACCCGGAAAAACGCTTGTACACGGTGCAGAACTCGGTGATGACCGAAGCCGGGATCGACGCCGGTTTCACCCGCGACCTGTACGTCGCCCTCGGCGAACCCTTGGGCGACGGCGCCTGGGCCGTGCGGGTGCACGTCAAGCCGTTCGTGCGCTGGATCTGGTTCGGCGGCTTGCTCACCGGTTTCGGTGGCTTGCTGGCGGCGCTGGATCGTCGTTATCGGGTCAAGGTGAAGAGCCGCGTGCGTGAAGCGCTGGGCATGACGGGAGCGGCGGCATGAGACGTTGGTTGATGCTGTTACCGCTGGCGATTTTCCTGGTCGTCGCGGTGTTCCTCTATCGCGGGCTCTACCTGAACCCCGCCGAGTTGCCCTCGGCGATGATCAACAAACCGTTCCCGGCGTTCTCGCTGCCGTCGGTGCAGGGCGACAAGACCCTGACCCGCGCCGACCTGCTCGGCAAACCAGCACTGGTCAACGTGTGGGGCACCTGGTGCATTTCCTGCCGGGTCGAGCACCCGGTGCTGAACAAACTGGCCCAGCAGGGCGTGGTGATCTACGGCATCAACTACAAGGACGTCAACGCTGACGCCTTGAAGTGGCTGGCAGAATTCCACAATCCGTATCAACTGGACATCCGCGACGAGGAGGGCACCCTGGGCCTCAACCTGGGCGTGTACGGTGCGCCGGAAACCTTCTTCATCGACGCCAAAGGGATCATCCGCGACAAGTACGTCGGGGTGATCGACGAGCAGGTCTGGCGCGAGAAACTCGCCGCCAAGTACCAGGCGCTGGTCGACGAGGCCAAACCATGAAGCGCTGGATCGCGGCGCTGATACTTGGCGTGAGCCTGGCCGGCGTGGCGCACGCGGCCATCGACACCTACGAATTCGCCAATGACGGTGATCGCGAGCGTTTCCGCGAACTGACCAAGGAACTGCGTTGCCCCAAATGCCAGAACCAGGACATCGCCGATTCCAACGCACCGATTGCCGCCGACTTGCGCAAAGAGATTTTCCGCATGCTGGGCGAGGGCAAGGACAACCAGCAGATCATCGATTTCATGGTGGATCGCTACGGTGATTTCGTCCGCTACAAACCGGCGCTGACCGGCAAGACCGCGCTGCTGTGGTTCGGCCCGGCCGGGCTGTTGCTCGGTGGTTTCGTCGTGATCGCGGTGATCGTTCGCCGCCGCCGCGTGCAGCGCAGTGATGCCCCGGACACCCTTTCTGTCGACGAGCGCGCGCGCCTCGACCATCTGTTGGATAAGACCAAGCATGATTGATTTCTGGCTCGCTGCAGGTCTGCTGCTTCTGGTAGCCCTGAGTTTTCTGTTGATTCCCGTCCTGCGTGGCCGCCGTGCCCAACTTGAAGAAGACCGCACCGCACTGAACGTCGCGCTGTATCAGGAGCGCGTGGCCGAGTTGCAGGTTCAGCAAGACGAGGGCGTACTCAACGCCGCGCAACTGGACACCGGCCGCGCCGAAGCCGCGCGCGAGTTGCTGGCCGACACCGAAGGCGTGGCCGCGCCACGGGTTTCGCGGCTGGGCAAACCGCTGCCGCTGCTGGCGGCGATTCTGGTGCCGGTGCTGGGCCTGGGCTTGTACCTGCATTTCGGTGCCAGCGATAAGGTCGAACTGACCCGCGAATTCGCCCAGGCGCCGCAGTCCATGGAAGACATGACCCGGCGCCTGGAGCGCGCGGTCGAGGCGCAGCCGGAATCCGCCGAAGGCCTGTATTTCCTCGGCCGCACCTACATGGCCCAGGACCGCCCGGCGGACGCGGCGAAGATCTTCGAACGCACGGTGACCGTGGCCGGACGTCAGCCGGAACTGCTTGGGCAATGGGCGCAGGCGCAGTATTTTGCCAACGGCAAAAAGTGGTCGCCGCAGATCCAGGCGCTGACTGATGAAGCGCTGAAAGCCGATCCGAAAGAAGTCACCAGCCTCGGCCTGCTAGGGATCGCCGCGTTTGAAGGTGAGCGCTATCAGGACGCGATCGACTACTGGAATCGCCTGCTCGCGCAATTGCCGGCAGAGGACGCTTCCCGCGCGGCGCTGCAAGGCGGCATCAGCCGCGCCACCGAAAAGCTGCAGGCCAGCGGCGGGCAAGTGGCTCAGGCACCGGCCGCCAAAACCGGCGCGCTGCTCACGGTGCGGGTTGATCTCGCGGCGGACCTCAAAGCCAAGGTCCAGCCTGGTGACAGCGTGTTCATTTTCGCTCGCGCCACCTCCGGGCCGCCGGCACCACTGGCGGCCAAGCGCCTGACCGTGGCCGATCTGCCGGTGACCGTGCAACTGGGCGATGCCGACGCGATGATGCCGCAGTTGAAACTGTCGAACTTCCCTGAAGTCCAACTGGTTGCGCGGGTGTCCCGTGCCGGCCAACCGACCTCGGGCGAATGGATTGGCCGCAGTGCACCGCTGGCCAGCAGCACCACGGCCGCGCAGCAACTGACTATTGACAGCCCGGATCAATAACCCAGAGATTTCGCCATGACCGCCATTGCTCGTATCACCCTGCTCAGTCTGGTTATGGGGTTAAGCGCGTGTGCGGTCCAGCGGCCGGAGCCGACACCGCTGCCGCCGATCCCGCCTTCGCAACCCAGCCCCACGCCATCGACCACGCCCGCGCCGGGCAAACCGGGCATCCCGGCGAAACCGGCCAAGCCGCTGCCGAAAACCTCCGCCAGCTTCGCGCCGCCTCCGGGTGGCAATAGCCATTGGGATGCCAAGCTCGGCGTGTATGTGCTGGATGACCAGACCAACACCTTCTACCGCCAGCGCACCTACTACCGCTGGAACAACGGCTGGAGCCGCTCGATCAGCCCGAACGGGCCGTGGGAAGACACCGACATCCACGGCGTGCCGGGTGGCCTGGGACGGCAGTTCGGCCAATAATGCGAAAGGCGACCTCAGGGTCGCCTTTTTTGTGTCGCGGCGATCGACCCGCCGGTGTCGCCAGACGTTGCCAGTGCTGGATGGGCTGTCAGGCCGCCATCGCCCTCAACCATTCACCAAACCTTCATCAAACAGTTACACCACCGACATGTGCAAGTCATAGGGCTGAAACCCCCCGCACCTAGATTGGGTTGAACTTCAATGCAGCCAAGGAAGGCTGTTCAACCTGACAGAGATGCCCATGAACGCAGCTATCCATGTCGACCATCTGAACAAGACCTTTGCGAAGAAAGCCGCGCTGGTCGACCTCGAGCTCTCCATTGGCCACGGTGAGATGGTTGCGCTGATCGGCGCGTCCGGTTCCGGCAAGTCCACCCTGTTGCGTCACCTCGCGGGCCTGGCCTGTTGCGACCGCAACAACGGCGGCAGCGTGACGGTGCTGGGCCGCGAAGTGCAGGCGTCCGGGCGCTTGAATGGCAAGGTTAGGCGCTTGCGTGCCGACATCGGCTACATCTTCCAGCAATTCAACCTGGTCAATCGCCTGAGCGTGCTCGACAACGTGCTGCTCGGTTGCCTGGGCCGCATGCCGCGCTGGCGCGGTAATTTCCGTCTGTTCAATGCTGAAGAGAAACAGTTCGCCATGGCCTCGCTCTACCGCGTCGGCCTGGCCGATCTAGCCGCGCAGCGGGCTTCGACCCTGTCCGGTGGCCAGCAACAACGGGTGGCGATTGCCCGGGCTCTGACCCAGCGCGCCGAGGTCATTCTCGCCGATGAACCCATCGCCTCGCTCGACCCGGAGTCTGCGCGCAAGGTCATGGAAATTCTCGCCGACATCAATCGTCGCGACGGCAAAACCGTGGTCGTGACCCTGCATCAAGTCGATTACGCCATGCGGTATTGCCCGCGAGCCGTGGCGCTCAAGGGTGGGCGCATTCATTTCGATGGCCGTGGCACTGAGCTCAGTGGCCAGTTCCTCAACGATCTGTACGGCGCCGACCTCGACACCAGCCTCATGTGCTCTGAACAGCTACGCCCCACCGAGGCCACGCCCAGGCTAGTGCTGGCTCGGGCCTGAACCTCCTTTGTTTTCCCACTACGTCGCCTCAGGAAACCCTTCCATGTTGAACCGTATCGGTCGCGTCTTTGCTGGCGCCGCGTTGCTCGCCAGCTGTGTGCTGGGCAGCGCCCAGGCAGAAGAAAAAGCCATTAACTTCGGCATCATGTCCACCGAGTCTTCGCAGAACCTCAAGAGCATCTGGCAGCCGTTCCTGGATGATATGCAGAAGCAAACCGGCCTGAAGATCAACGCTACTTTCGCCTCTGACTACGCCGGCCTGATCCAGGGCATGCGCTTTAACAAGGTCGACGTCGCCTGGCTCGGCAACAAGGCCGCCATCGAAGCGGTGGACCGCTCCAACGGTGAGATTTTCGCCCAGACCGCCGCCGCCAGCGGTGCCGCCGGTTACTGGAGCGTTTTGATCGCGCGCAAGGACAGCCCGATCAACTCGGTCGAGGACATGCTGAAAAACGCCAAGACCCTGACCTTCGGCAACGGTGATCCGAACTCCACCTCCGGCTACCTGGTGCCGGGCTACTACGTGTTCGCCAAGAACAACGTCGACGCCGCCACCGCGTTCAAGCGCACGCTCAACTCCAGCCACGAAGTCAACGCCTTGAGCGTGGCCAAGGGGCAACTGGACGTGGCCACCTTCAACACCGAGAGCTGGGATCGCCTGGAAGTCACTCAGCCGGACAAAGCCGCGTTGCTCAAAGTGATCTGGAAATCGCCGCTGATTCCCGCCGACCCACTGGTCTGGAGCAAGGCGTTGAGCGACAGCGAGAAGACCAAGATCCGCGATTTCATCTTCAGCTACGGCGACACCGATGCCGAGAAAGCGGTGCTGAAGAATATGCAGCTGGGCAAGTTCCTCGCGTCCAGCGACGACCAGTTGCTGCCGATCCGCCAACTCGAACTGTTCAAGCAGCGCACCACTATCGTTGCCGACACCAAGCTCGACGCCGCCGACAAAGCCAAGCGCCTGGCCGACATCGACGCCGAACTGGCCAAGCTGCAAGAGCGCATCACTTTGCTTGAGAAGAGCGACAAGAAAACCGCCGCCAACGCTGGCTGATTCATCGCAGATCAACTGTGGGAGCGGGCTTGCTCGCGAAGACGGCAGCCCATCCACCCTTGATGTCGACTGAACCACCGCTTTCGCGAGCAAGCCCGCTCCCACAAGGGGTCTTGCACCCGGCATGAGTTATGTGTCGCGCATTAATCAGAGAACGCCAATGACCACTCTTCACGCTGAAGCTGTCGGCAAGTACACCTGGCCGCGCTATGTCGGCTGGGGCCTGTTTCTGGTCCTGCTGGCCTGGGCCTGGCACGGTGCCGAGATGAACCCGATGGCGCTGTACCGCGACTCCGGCAACATGGCGACCTTCGCCGCGGACTTTTTCCCGCCGGACTTCCACGAATGGCGCGCCTACCTCAAGGAAATGATCATCACCGTGCAAATCGCCTTGTGGGGCACGGTGCTGGCGATTGTCTGCTCGGTGCCACTGGGCATCTTGTGCTCGGAAAACATTACCCCGTGGTGGATTCACCAACCCCTGCGCCGGGTGATGGACGCGTTTCGCTCGATCAACGAAATGGTGTTCGCCATGTTGTTCGTCGTGGCGGTCGGTCTCGGGCCGTTTGCCGGGGTGTTGGCGCTGTGGATCAGCACCACTGGCGTGCTCGCCAAGCTGTTCGCCGAAGCCGTCGAGGCGATTGACCCAGGCCCGGTCGAAGGGGTTCGCGCCACCGGCGCCAGTGCCCTGCAAGAAGTGATCTACGGGGTGATCCCGCAAGTCATGCCGCTGTGGGTCTCCTACGCGCTGTACCGCTTCGAAGCCAACGTGCGCTCGGCGACGGTGGTGGGCATGGTCGGTGCCGGCGGGATCGGCGTAATCCTCTGGGAAAACATCCGCGCCTTTCAGTTCGTACAAACCTGCGCGGTGCTGTTGGTGATCATCGTCGTGGTCAGCCTGATCGACATCCTCTCGCAACGCCTGCGCAAGCAGTTCATCTGATCTTCGGAGGGGTGCCCCTGGGCGCTTTTTTTTAAGCATGCAGTTGTCTAGACAAGATGAGCCGGTGTACCGCGAATTGGCCGACATCCTGCGTCGTGAACTGGCGGACTATCAGGCCGGGGACTTCCTGCCGGCCGAGGTGCAACTGGCCGAACGCTTTGGCGTCAATCGCCATACGTTGCGCCGCGCCATCGATGAATTGGTGTTCGAAGGCAGCCTGCTGCGGCGCCAGGGCAAAGGCACGCAAGTGCTGGAGCGGCCGCTGATTTACCCGATGGCGGCGGACAGTGCCTACAGCCAGTCGCTGTCGGCCCAAGGCCTGGGCGTCGAGGCGCTGTTACTCAAGCGCCGCTACTGCTACGCCAGCCGCGAAGAAGCCGAACACCTGGGCATCGCCGAGTTGGCGCCGATGATCGAGTTGCAGACCTTGCGCAAGCTCGATCACCAACCGGTCAGCCTGATCCGCCACCGCTACTGCGCCAGCCATGCGCCGATGCTGGCGGATTACAACGGCGGTTCGTTGCGCCAGTACATGCGCGAGCGCGACCTGCCGCTGACCCGCACCCTGAGCCTGATCGGCGCCCGTTTACCCAGCCGCGACGAAGCGGCGCTGCTGATGATGCCTCGGCATTTGCCGGCACTGAGTGTGTTCACGATTTCCCGCGACCGGGACGGCCGTGCGGTGGAACTGGCCCAGTCCACCAGCCGTTCGGATCGCTTCCAGTACCAGGTCGTCACTTGATGGAGAACTCCGCGATGAACCCCGTTCCTCATACCGCGCGTCAGCACTGGATCGGCGTGCTGGCCCGCGCCCGGCGCAGTGAATTGCAGCCCCACGAAGCCGCGTTGCGCGACGTCGAGTACCAACTGATCCGCGCCCCGGAAATCGGCATGACCCTGGTGCGCGGGCGCATGGGCGGCAACGGCGCGCCGTTCAACCTCGGTGAAATGAGCGTGACCCGTTGCGTGGTGCGCCTGGCCGATGGCCGCACCGGCTACAGCTATTTGGCCGGTCGAGACAAGGTGCATGCCGAACTGGCGGCGCTGGCGGACGCGCATCTGCAGGGCGGACAGCAAGGTCATTGGCTCGAGCAGATCATCACCCCGTTGGCCGAGGCCCAGGCGCAACGTCAGGCGCGCAAGGCCGCCGACACCGCCGCCAGCAAAGTCGAATTCTTCACCCTCGTTCGAGGAGAAAACTGATGCACGCACAGTTGTTGCAATCGGCGTTCAGCGACCCGGTGCTGGACGCTCAACGGGGCTTTCGCGCGGCACTCAAGGCCCTCGCCGGGCCCGGTGTGGTCCAGACCCTGCACGCCGCGCCGAGCCTCGAAGGCTTGGCCCCGGCAACCTACGCCTTGTGCCTGGCCTTGCTCGATGTCGACACGCCGCTGTGGCTGGCGCCGTCGTTCGATACCCCGGGCATTCGCGCCAACCTGGCGTTCCATTGCGGCTGCCCGCTGACGGCGCGCCGCGAAGACGCACGGTTCGCCCTACTCGACGCCGCTGACCTGCTCGACCTCAGCGGCTTCGATCTCGGCAACGAACGCTACCCGGATCAGTCCTGCACCTTGCTGGTTCAGCTCGAACGCCTCGATGGCGGCGCGACGTTGCACTGGCGTGGCCCCGGCATCGAACACAGCAACCCGGTCAGCCTGCCGCTGGCCGAGGGCTTCTGGCGCGAGCGCGATCGACGCAACGTCTTTCCCTTGGGCCTCGACCTGTTGCTGAGCGCTGGCCACGACTTGATCGGCCTGCCACGCAGCACCCGCATTGCACAGGAGCGTGCCTGATGTACGTAGCCGTCAAGGGTGGCGAACAGGCCATCGACAATGCCCACCGTCTGCTGGCGAAGAAACGCCGGGGCGATACTTCGGTGCAGGAACTCAGCGTCGAGCAGATCCGTCAGCAATTGCCGCTGGCGGTGGCGCGGGTAATGAGTGAAGGCTCGCTGTACGACACCGAACTGGCCGCGCTGGCGATCAAGCAAGCGGCGGGGGATCTGGTGGAAGCGATCTTCCTGCTGCGCGCCTATCGCACCACGTTGCCGCGCTTCAGCCCGAGCCTGCCGATCGACACCGCCCACATGCAGTTGAGCCGGCGACTGTCGGCGACGTTCAAGGACGTGCCCGGCGGCCAGTTGCTCGGCCCGACCTTCGATTACACCCATCGCCTGCTGGACTTCGCGCTGCTGGCCGAAGGCGAATACCCCGGCCCTGAAACTACTGTGGATGCCAGCCTCGAACCGTGCCCGCGAGTCCTCGGTTTGTTGGCCCAGGAAGGCCTGATCAAAAGCGAAACCGATCACGGCGAAGCCATCGCGGACATCACCCGCGACCCACTGGAACTGCCCGCCAGCCGTGCGCAACGTCTGCAAGCGCTGGCCCGTGGCGATGAAGGTTTCCTGTTGGCGCTGGGCTATTCGACCCAACGCGGTTACGGCCGCAACCACCCGTTTGCCGGGGAGATCCGCATCGGCGAGGTCGAGGTCTGGGTCGAGCCTGAGGAGCTGGGTTTCGCGGTGTGCCTGGGCGACATCGAAATCACTGAGTGCGAGATGGTCAACCAGTTCGTCGGCTCGGCCACCGAGCTGGCGCAGTTCACCCGCGGCTACGGCCTGGCGTTTGGGCATGCCGAGCGCAAAGCCATGGGCATGGCGCTGGTCGACCGCGCCTTGCGCGCCGATGAGTACAACGAAGAGATCGTGTCGCCGGCGCAGCAGGAAGAGTTCGTCCTGATGCACTGCGACAACGTCGAGGCCGCGGGCTTCGTTTCCCATCTCAAACTGCCGCACTACGTGGACTTCCAGGCCGAACTGGAACTGATCCGCAAACTGCGCAAGCCGGCCGAGGGCCACGACCATGAATGACCTGACGCAACCCTCGCTGAGGGATACGGCCTACAACTTCGCCTACCTCGACGAACAGACCAAACGCATGATTCGCCGCGCCTTGCTCAAGGCCGTGGCGATCCCCGGTTATCAGGTGCCGTTCGGTGGCCGCGAGATGCCATTGCCTTATGGGTGGGGCACCGGCGGCATGCAGCTGACGGCGGCGATTCTCGGGGATGACGACGTGCTGAAAGTCATCGACCAAGGCGCCGATGACACCACCAACGCAGTGTCGATCCGGCGCTTTTTCGCCCGCACCGCTGGCGTCGCCACCACTGAAAGCACCCCGGACGCGACGGTGATCCAGACTCGCCACCGCATCCCGGAAACCCCGCTGCACGCCGACCAGATCATGGTGTACCAAGTACCGATTCCCGAGCCGCTGCGGTTTATCGAGCCCTCGGAAACCGAGACCCGGACCATGCACGCGCTCAACGATTACGGGGTGATGCACGTCAAGCTCTACGAAGACATCGCCACCTTCGGCCACATCGCCACTGCGTATGCGTACCCGGTGATGGTCGACGAACGCTACGTGATGGACCCGTCGCCGATCCCCAAATTCGATAACCCGAAACTCGACATGAGCCCGGCGCTGATGCTGTTCGGCGCTGGTCGCGAGAAGCGTCTGTACGCGGTGCCGCCGTTCACCCGGGTCACCAGCCTGGACTTCGAGGATCACCCGTTCGAGGTGCAGAAGTGGCAGGAATGCTGCGCCATTTGCGGCAGCCGCGAGTCATTCCTCGATGAGCTGATCCTCGACGACGCCGGCACCCAGAGTTTCGTCTGTTCCGACACCTATTACTGCGCCCAGCGCGTCAGCCAACAGGAGCAGGGCCAATGAACTCGGCACTGAATAACCCTCTGTCGATGGCCACCGTCGAACCCTTGCTGCAGGTGCGCGACCTGGCGCTGTTGTATGGTCCGGAGAAGGGCTGCCAAGGCGTCAGTTTTGACTTGTATCCCGGCGAAGTGCTGGGGATTGTCGGCGAGTCCGGCTCGGGCAAATCAACCTTGCTCTCGCTGCTCAGCGGCCGCCTGCCACCCCAGGCCGGGCGCATTGGTTATCGCGACAAACAGGGCCAGTGGCTCGACCTGTACAGCGCCAGCGAAGCCGAACGCCGCACCTTGCTGCGCACCGAATGGGGCTTCGTCGAGCAAAACCCGCGTGACGGTTTGCGCATGGGCGTGTCGGCCGGGGCCAACATCGGCGAACGGCTGATGGCCCAAGGTGTGCGCAACTACCAGCAACTGCGCGGCGCCGGGCTCGACTGGCTGAGCCAGGTGGAAATCGACCCGCAACGCATCGACGACTTGCCGCGCACCTTCTCCGGCGGCATGCAACAGCGCCTGCAAATTGCCCGCAACCTGGTGTCGAGTCCGCGTCTGGTCTTTATGGACGAACCCACCGGCGGCCTCGACGTGTCAGTGCAGGCGCGCTTGCTCGACTTGCTGCGGGGGCTGGTGCGCGAACTCGACCTGGCGGTGGTGATCGTCACCCACGACTTGGCAGTGGCGCGGTTGCTGGCGGATCGCTTGATGGTGATGCGCCGCTCGCGGGTGGTGGAAATCGGCCTCACCGACCAGATCCTCGACGACCCGCAACACCCTTATTCGCAACTGCTGGTGTCTTCGGTGTTGCAGCCGTGAAGCCCTGTCCAACTGTGGAAATCCCAGCGATGAAAACCTTGATCGAGGTCCGTGACCTCTCGAAAACCTTCACCCTGCACCAGCAGCACGGCGTTGTCCTGGATGTGCTGCGCGGGGTGGATTTCAGCGTGGCGGGCGGCGAATGCCTGGTGCTGCACGGCCAGTCCGGCGCCGGTAAATCGACCTTGCTGCGCACCTTGTATGGCAACTATTTGCCGGCGGGCGGCAGCATCCGCGTGCAGCACGATGAGCAGTGGCTGGAGCTGGTCGGCGCCGAGCCGCGGGACATTCTGCAAGTACGCCAACGCACCCTTGGCTACGTCAGCCAGTTTTTGCGGGTGATCCCGCGGGTGGCGTGCCTGGACGTGGTGATGGAGCCGGCGCTGGCCCGTGGCTGGTCGAAAGCCCTGGCGCAATCGCGTGCCGAATTGCTGCTCAGTCGCCTGAACATTCCCCAGCGCCTGTGGCAATTGGCGCCGGGCACCTTCTCCGGTGGCGAACAGCAACGGGTCAACATCGCCCGAGGCTTCATGGTCGCCTGGCCGGTAATGTTGCTCGACGAACCCACCGCGTCCCTCGACGACACCAATCGCCAAGTGGTGCTGCAACTGATCAACGAGGCCAAGCAGGCCGGTGCCGCGTTGATCGGCATCTTCCATGATCGCGCGGCCCGCGAGGCGGTCGCCGACCGTCATCTCGACATGACTCCCGCCGCTGTGAATCACGAGGAATACGCCAATGTCCGTTGAACAGATCCTCAGCAATGCGCAACTGGTCACTGCTGACCGGGTGTTCCTTGGCAACGTGCTGTTGCGCGACGGCGTGATTGCCGATATCGCCGAAGGCCCGAGCCGCTTGCCCCAGGCCCAGGATCTGGGCGGTGATTTCCTGCTGCCGGGGCTGGTGGAGTTGCACACCGATAACCTGGAAAAACACATGACCCCGCGCCCCGGCGTGGACTGGCCGTCGATTTCGGCGGTGCTCAGCCATGACGCGCAAATCATCGCCGCCGGTATCACCACGGTGTTCGACGCGGTGTCGATTGGCGACGTCAATCCCAAGGGTAATCGCATGCAGAAACTGCCGGCGATGCTTGAGGCGATTTCCAGTGCCTCCGACGCCGGCCTGACCCGTGCCGAACACCGTTTGCACCTGCGCTGCGAGCTGTGCCATCCGGACACCCTCAGCGTGTTCCGCGATCTGGTGCAGCACCCGCTGGTGCAACTGGTGTCGGTGATGGACCACTCGCCGGGTCAGCGCCAATTCGTGCTGGAATCCAAGTACCGTGAGTACTACATGGGCAAGTACCACCTGAGCACCGAGCAGATGGATGAATTCATCGTGTTGCAGATGGCCAACTCCAAGCAGTACAGCACCCGCTACCGCGCAGCGATAGTCGAGGACTGCCTGGCCATGGGCTTGTCGGTGGCCAGCCATGACGACGCGACCCTGGCGCATGTCGAGGAATCGGCGCGCTACGGCATGACCATTGCTGAGTTCCCGACCACGGTCGAGGCCGCTCTGGGTTGCCGCCAGCAAGGCATGAGCGTGTTGATGGGCGCGCCGAACATCGTGCGCGGCGGCTCGCACTCGGGTAACGTGGCCGCCGCGGACCTGGCCGCCGAAGGTGTGCTGGATATCTTGTCCAGCGACTACTACCCGGCGAGTCTGCTGCAAGCGGCGTTCACCCTGGCGAGCCTGGATAACCCGATCGACCTGGCCCACGCGGTGCGCATGGTCAGCCTGACCCCGGCGCGGGCGGCAGGGCTGACGGACCGCGGTGAAATCGCCGTCGGTTTGCGCGCGGATCTGGTCCAGGCGAAAACCCGCGATGGCTTGCCGGTGGTGCAACAGGTATGGCGACAGGCGAAGAGGGTGTTTTGATGGCGGGCAGGTTGATCTATCTCATCGGACCTTCCGGTTCGGGCAAGGACAGCCTGCTGGACGCAGCACGTGCGCGGTTGGCCGCGCGCGGCTGCCGCATTGTGCAGCGCGTGATCACCCGTTCGGCGGAAGCGGTGGGCGAGGCGGCACAAGGTGTCAGCCCCGAGCAATTTGCCGAGCTACAGGCGCAGGGCGCGTTTGCTTTGAGCTGGCAGGCCAACGGCTTGTCCTACGGCATCCCGAAGCAGATCGACACTTGGCTGGCGGCGGGGGACGACGTGTTGGTCAACGGTTCCCGGGCCCATCTGCCACAGGTGCGCGCCCGTTACCCAGGGCTGCTGGTGCTGTTGCTGACGGTCGATCAAACGATCTTGCGCCAGCGCTTGCTGGCCCGGGGCCGCGAGTCCGTGCCGGAAATCGACGAGCGCCTGGCGCGCAACGCGCGGTTCAGCGAACACTTGCTGGCCGACCACGATCCCGCGGTGCATCTGCTCGACAACTCCGGCGCGCTGGAGCGCACGGTGGAACGCTTGCTGACCTGTCTCGACGGACAACCGGCATGCGCCTGACCCTGCTCGGTACCGGCGATGCCCGGCAAGTCCCGGTCTATGGCTGCGAGTGCGCCGCCTGCGATCGCGCTCGCCAGGATCCCGCGCTGCGCCGGCGGCCTTGCAGCGCGCTGATCGAGTGTAGCGACCAGCGCTGGCTGATCGACAGCGGCCTGACGGACCTCACCGAACGCTTCCCGCCGCGCAGCTTCAACGGCATCTTCCAGACCCACTACCACGCCGACCACGCCCAAGGCCTGCTGCACCTGCGCTGGGGCCAGGGCCTGGTGATCCCTGTCCACGGACCGGCAGACCCGGATGGCTTGGCCGACCTCTACAAACACCCCGGCATCCTCGACTTCAGCCAGCCGTTCAGCCATTTCGAAACCCGCCAGCTCGGCGACCTGAGCGTCAGCGCCGTGCCGCTGCAACACTCCAAACCAACCCTGGGCTACCTCTTTGAAAGCCAGGGTCGGCGCATCGCCTACCTCACCGACACCGTCGGCCTGCCACCGGCCACCACCACTTACCTGCAACGCCAACCCCTCGACCTGCTGGTCCTCGACTGCTCCATCCCGCCCCAACCCCAGGCGCCCCGCAACCACAACGACCTGACCCTGGCCCTGGCCTGCATCGAAGCACTGCAACCGGAGTTGGCGGTGCTGACCCATATCGGGCATGCGCTGGATGCTTGGTTGCTGGCGCATGAAGGGGTGTTGCCGGGGAATGTGCGGGTGGGGCGGGATGGGGATGCGTTGTAAGGCTGGTTCTCGGAGCAAGGCCACATTCGGTAAAACTTCCAGGCGTCATGCAGCTGATTTTTGTGCTTGAGTAAAGATAACTCTAGGGTTATTTTTATTGGGCCAGCAAGGAGGCTGTGTGCAGAGCAGGCAATTGATCAAGGAGCTGGAAGACGCCGGCTGGGTGTTGGACCGCGTCACCGGCAGTCATCACATTTTTACTCATCGCTACAGTCCATACACGATTCCCGTTCCCCATCCGAAAAAGGATTTGCCGGTCGGGACGGTCAAGAGCATCAGGAGGCGGGCGGGGTTGTTCTGCCCTATTGCCAGCTTCACAGGAGATTCGTAATGCAATATCCCATCTGTATCGAGTGGGGCGACGAGAATACCGCCATCGGTATTCAGATCCCCGATATTCCCGGTGCGGCCACGGCTGGGGATAGTTTTGAGGACGCGTACAACGCGGCGGTCGAGATCGCGCATATTTTGCTGCAGGAAATTGCCGCCGAAGGCGAGCCCATTCCCATGCCGACATCGGCGTCTGTCCATCGCGGCAATCCGGAGTTCGCCGACATGGGCTGGGGGATGCTTGAGCTGGATATCTCGCCTTATCTGGGCAAGACCGAGAAGGTCAACGTCACGCTGCCCGGCTATGTGATTCAGCGGATCGATCGCTACGTCCGCGAGCACAATGTCAAAAGTCGCTCTTCGTTTCTGGCGGATGCGGCGATGGAGAAACTGGTTCGGCATTGAGCCGTTGCAACAGAGACCTCGGAGAGCACGCGATGCTCTCCGAGGTTTTTTTCAAGCCGCGGCCAGCACCGGCTTTTGCCTTGCGCTCAAAAACCGCAGCAATGCCAGCAATGGAAACGCACTGCCGACGATGACGATCCACAACCAGCCGCCGTGTTCGTACACCGCGCTGGCCACCGACGAGCCGATCGCGCCGCCGATGAAAATGCTGGTCATGTACAAGGCATTCAAGCGGCTGCGGCTTTTCCCGTCGAGCGCGTAGACCGCGCGCTGGCCGAGGACCATGTTCATTTGCACGCAGAAGTCGAGGACCACGCCGGTGACCGCCAGGCCAATCACGCTGTAGAGCGGATGGATGAATGCTGGCAGGAAGCTCAGGCTGGCGAACACCAGCGCCAGCAGCGACGCGACGCGGGTGTGGCCGGCATCGGCCAGGCGCCCGGCGATGGGCGCGGCGATGGCGCCGATGGCCCCGACCAGGGCGAACAGGGCGATTTCGGTTTGCGACAGGCCATGGTTGCGCGCCAGTTCCAGCGGCACGGCGGTCCAGAACAGGCTGAAGGTGGCGAACATGCAGCCCTGGTAGAACGCGCGCTGGCGCAGCACCGGTTGCTGGCGCAGCAAGGTCCAGAGCGAGCCAAGCAACTGGCCATACGAGGCGCTGTGATCGGGCTGGCGCTTGGGGATAGTCACCGCCAGCACGATGCTGATCGCCGCCATCAGCAGCGCAGCAATCACGAACATCGCCCGCCAGCCGAAGTGGTCGGCCACCACGCTGGACACTGGCCGCGCCAGCAGAATGCCCAACAGCAAGCCGCCCATAATCCCGCCGACCACGCGGCCACGAGACTCTTCCGGTGCCAGGTGTGCAGCCAGCGGAATCAGGATTTGTACCGACACCGAACTGAAGCCCACCAGCAACGAAATCAGCAGGAACACATTGGGCCGATCGGTGAAAGCCGCGGCCAGCAGGCTGGCGATCGCTACCAGCGTGGTGATGATCATCAGGCGGCGGTTTTCCAACAGGTCACCCAGCGGCACCAGGAAAAACAGGCCAAGTGCGTAGCCGATCTGGGTCAAGGACACGATGAAACTGGCCATGGTGTCGCTGAGGCCGACATCCGGGGCGATCAGGCCAATGATCGGTTGGGCGTAGTAAATGTTGGCGACGATCGCGCCGCAACAGAACGCAAACAGCAGCACCATGCCTCGGGTCATCGTTGCCGCGCCGGCTAAAGGCGCTTGATTCGCTGGGTTCATAACGGGTCTCGCTGGACAAGGGGAATGCGTGGCAGGCTACGGGGCCGACCGATACGGCGGTAGAGAGGGCGTGGTGATAGTGTTTATTCCGCTCAGGAATGACCCAACTGCAGGGTCGATAACTTCATCTTGGTGGGATGGGCTGATGATACATTCTCTTACATCTTGTTCGATAGCGTGCTTAGGTTTGCTTCTTAGCCGCATTTCCACTGTTTGATCAATGGAAGCCTGTCCATGAATGCAATGTTCCGTTACCTGCTTCGCGCTGTGTCGACCCTGACCCTGATGGGCGTTTTCACCGCCAGCCTGGTTCACGCCCAAGATGGACTGCCCCTGCGCATCCGCGGTGAAATCACCGGGGTCAGCGCCGATACGTTGAGCGTCCACGTCAACAGCGGCGAAAACATTATCCTGCTCCTGGCCAAGGACCTCACCGTCCGTGCCGTTAGCTTGGCGAACATCGAAGACATCAAGCCCGGGAGCTACATTGGTTCGGCGGCGATCCCGCGAGCCGATGGCAGCCTCAAGGCGCTGGAAGTGCACGTGTTCCCGCCAGAGCTGGCCGGCACCGGCGATGGCCATCGGCCGTTTGATCTGGGCAAGGGCAGCACGATGACTAATGGCAGCGTCGGTGATTTGGTGGTCAGCAACGGGCGCATCCTCACCGTCAACTACAAGGGCGGCGAGAAGAAGATTGTGGTGCCGGAGGACGTGCCGATCGTCAACCTGGCGCCGGGCGACCGCAGTTTGCTGAAGGTCGGGACGAAGATCGTGACCTCCGCCAGTCAGAGCGATGACGGCACGTTGACTGCGTCGTCGATCTCGGCAGGGAAGGATGGATTGAAGCCGCCGATGTAAACGCGCCTTTGGGGGAGCGAGCCTGCTCGCGAATGAGGTGGGTCTGTTGGCACTGATGCTGGATGGGCCGACGTCTTCGCGAGCAGGCTCGCTCCCACAGTTGATCTGCAGTGAACACCGATTTTTCCAACACCTCGGAAACTGTGCGAGCTGGCTTGCCAGCGATGGCGCCCTGACAGCCAGCCCATCACTCACAGGGATTTTGCGCATCCGAAAATGAAAAAAGGCGACCCTCTCAGGTCGCCTTTTGCATGTCAGGCTTGTGGCTTATTTGCCGTAGATCTGGTCGAACAGCCCACCGTCGTTGAAGTGGGTTTTCTGGACGGTGCGCCAGTCACCAAACGTTTTCTCGACCGACAGGAAGTCGACTTTCGGGAAGCGGTCGGTGTACTTGGCCAACACCGCTGGATCCCGTGGGCGCAGGTAGTTGGCGGCGGCGATTTCCTGGCCTTCCGGCGACCACAGGTACTTCAGGTATTCCTCGGCGGCCTCACGGGTGCCTTTCTTGTCGACCACTTTGTTAACCACAGCCACCGGCGGTTCGGCTTCGGCGGAGACGCTTGGATAGATGACCTCGAACTGGTCGCGACCAAACTCACGGGCAATCATTTCCGCTTCGTTTTCAAAGGTCACCAGTACGTCGCCGATCTGGTTGGTCATGAAGGTGGTGGTGGCGGCGCGGCCACCAGTGTCGAGCACTGGCGCTTGCTTAAACAGTTTGCCGACGAAGTCTTTCGCCTTGTTCTCGTCGCCGCCGTTCTTCAGCACATAACCCCAGGCCGACAGGTAGGTGTAGCGGCCATTACCCGAGGTTTTCGGGTTAGGCACGATCACCTGCACGCCATCCTTGAGCAGGTCCGGCCAGTCTTTCAGAGCCTTCGGGTTGCCCTTGCGCACGATGAACACGGTGGCCGAAGTGAACGGCGCGCTGTTGTTCGGCAGCAGGGTGACCCAGTTGTCCGCCACCAATTTGCCGTTGTCGGCCAACGCATTGATGTCGGTGGCCATGTTCATGGTGATGACATCGGCGGGCAGGCCGTCGATTACCGAACGCGCTTGCTTGCTCGAGCCACCGAACGACATCTGCACGGTGATGTTTTCTTTGTGCTCTGCTTCCCAATGTTTCTGGAACGCCGTGTTGTAGTCCTTGTAGAAATCGCGCATCACGTCGTAGGAAACGTTCAGCAGGGTCGGTGCGGCCTGAGCGAAGTTGCTCAGGGCCAGGCCAGCGGCCAGAAGTGAGGCGCCAAAGAGTTTTTTCACTGCGCATTCCTTGTTCGAGTCAGCGTATTTATAAGAGATGAGGCATTTTGCCAGCGACTATAGCCGGGGTGGCATAGGCCTTTAAAGATTAAAAAGCACTTTGCTTATTCCACTTTCTGAAACAGCGCGTTGCCGCATCGCGAACAGAACGCCGCCGCTTGTTCGTGATTGCTTTTCTTGCACACCGGGCAATCGTGCTGCAGTTGCTCGCCGCGCATGGCATTGGCCAGTTCAGCGGTGAAAATCCCGGTCGGCACGGCGATGATCGAATAACCGGTAATCATCACCAGCGACGAAATCACCTGACCCAGCGGAGTCTTGGGCACGATGTCACCGAAGCCCACGGTGGTGAGCGTAACGATAGCCCAATAGATGCCTTTGGGAATGCTGGTAAAGCCATGCTCCGGGCCTTCGATCACGTACATCAAGGTGCCGAACACCGTCACCAGGGTGCAGACACTGACCAGAAACACCACGATTTTCTGCTTGCTGCCGCGCAGCGCCGACATCAGGTAATTGGCTTGTTTGAGGTACGGGCTGAGCTTGAGCACGCGGAAAATCCGCAGCATCCGAATGATCCGGATGATCAACAGATACTGCGCATCGGCGTAATACAGCGCGAGAATGCCCGGCACGATCGCCAGCAAATCCACCAGGCCGTAAAAGCTGAAGGCATAACGCAACGGCTTCGGCGAGCAATATAGACGCAGGCCGTATTCGATCAGGAAGATGAAGGTAAAGCCCCACTCGATGTAGGCCAGCACATCGGCGTAGTTCTGGTGAATGCTGTCGATGCTGTCGAGCATCACCACCACCAGGCTGGCGAGGATGATCAACAGCAAGATGCCGTCGAAGCGCCGCCCGGCCTTGGTGTCACTCTGGAAAACCATGACGTAAAGCTCTTCACGCCAGTTTCTGCTGCTGTCCATTTCACTCGCCCGAATCGAAGATCAGCGCAGCCTAGGGTGATTTTCCCCGGGAGCGCAAGCTGCGCGGTGGGCGCTGGCTTTACCGAACACTTGAATCGCCGAACGAAGCAGCCAGACCGCGAGGATAAAGGGCGCGGTCAGCGTCGGCACGCCGAGTGCGGCAAACAGGGGCGTCAACCATAACGCGCCGACAATGGCCAGCAATGGCAACCAAGGCGGCTGGCGCTGCGAGCTGAAAGCCAGGGCAGCGAGCACCGCGTTGTAACCACCCAGCCCCAGCAGTGCGCCATAGGCGTCGTGCTGCAGTAGGCTCCAGCCCATGCCAGTGATGGAGCCGAACAATGCCCAGCAAAAGGCGCGGCGATCAGCGATCAACAAACCGCAGGCAATCATCGCCCCGGCCAACGGATGACTGAGAAACATCACCTGGCCCAGCCCTCTGAGCGGAGCCGCGAGCAGGTTCGACGGACTGATTTCGATCAAGTGCGCCTGCGTCGACGGCGTGGCGAAGCACAGCAGACACCAGCTCAACATCACGAAAGGCGCGGTGCAGGCCGGCAGGTATTGGCTGATCCGCGCGCGCTTGAGCCATTGCTGGGTAAGCATCGCGCTCAAGCCGCCGGCGGCGATGATCAGCGGAGGCAACAACGCCGACCAAGGGAAATACACACTCAGCAGCAGCCCCAGCAACACGCCGTTGTAACTGAACAGCCCGGCTTGGCGATCGGCCTTGGCGTAGCCACGGCGTTGCGCGGTGAGCAACCCAGCCACCGCGCCCAACAGCGCACCGCCGAGCAGCTTCGGTGCGGTGAATAAAATCGCCAGCAAGCACAGCAGGCCAAACAACGGATGGCGCTGCAAAAAAACCTGGCTGAAGCCATTGAGCAGGGCAGTGGCCCAGTCGGGGCAGTGGGTGTTGAAGCGCTGAGTGGGCATGAAATAAATACCAGGGACTTGCGCAAACAACCTGTGCTGAGGGGCTTGGCCCCCAGGCCACAGGTTTTGCGCAGCGCTTACTGCTTGTCGCGAATCGAGAAGTTGGCCATGTGCTCCAGGCCCTTGATCAGCGCCGAGTGGTCCCAGTTGCTGCCGCCGATGGCCGCGCAGGTGCTGAACACTTGCTGGGCGTTGGCGGTGTTCGGCAGGTTGATGCTCAGCTCTTTGGCGCCTTGCAGGGCGAGGTTCAAGTCCTTTTGGTGCAGGCTGATGCGGAAGCCGGGGTCGAAGGTGCCCTTGATCATGCGCTCGCCGTGCACTTCGAGGATCTTCGACGAGGCGAAACCGCCCATCAACGCTTCACGCACCTTGGCCGGGTCGGCGCCGTTCTTCGCAGCGAATAGCAGGGCTTCGGCGACGGCCTGAATGTTCAGCGCGACGATGATCTGGTTGGCCACTTTCGCGGTCTGTCCGTCGCCATTGCCGCCTACCAGGGTGATGTTCTTGCCCATGGCCTGGAACAGCGGCAGCGCACGTTCGAAGGCATCGGCATCGCCGCCGACCATGATGCTCAAGGTCGCCGCCTTGGCGCCGACTTCACCGCCGGAGACCGGCGCGTCGAGGTATTGCGCGCCTTTCTGGATGACCTTGGCGGCGAAGGTCTTGGTCGCGGTAGGCGAGATCGAACTCATGTCGATCACCACTTTGCCCTTGCCGACACCGGCAGCAATGCCATCGGCGCGGAACAGCACGTCATCGACCTGCGGAGTGTCGGGCACCATGATGATGATGAACTCGGCTTCCTGAGCGACGTCTCGCGGGTTGGCCAGCGCGATTGCGCCGGCAGCCACCAGGTCGTCCGGGGCCGCGTCGTGGTGCGCGGAAAGGAACAGGCTGTGACCGGCTTTTTGCAGGTTCAACGCCATTGGGTGGCCCATGATGCCGGTGCCGATAAATCCGATTTTAGCCATGAAAAAATCCTCTTGTTTTTGTAGTGCTCAGTCTTGAGCGGTTGAGCTTTTGAGCTGTTGTGGCGAGGGAGCTTGCTCCCGCTGGGGCGCGCAGCGGCCCCAAGACCATTCACCGCGATGTAACAGGTCGAACCGGTACTCAGGTTTTGCGACTGCTCCCCAGCCGAGCGAAAGCAAGCTGCCTCTCTACAGGTATGTGTTGTTCTTTCAGATTGCGTTATGGCTCTTGAGCCAGGCGAGCCCTGCTTCGGTGGTGGTCAGCGGCTTGTACTCACAGCCGACCCAGCCCTGATAACCGATGCGGTCCAAGTGTTCGAACAGGAAGCGGTAATTGATTTCGCCGGTGCCCGGTTCGTTGCGGCCGGGGTTGTCTGCCAGTTGCACATGGTTGATCTCGCTCAGGTGCGATTGCAGCGTGCGGGCAAGGTCGCCTTCCATGATTTGCATGTGATAGATGTCGTATTGCAGAAACAGGTTGGCGCTGCCCACTTGTTCGCGAATCGACAGGGCTTGCGCGGTGTTGTTCAGGTAGAAGCCGGGGATGTCGCGGGTATTGATCGCTTCCATCACCAGTTTGATGCCGACTGCTTGCAGCTTCTCGGCGGCGTACTCGAGGTTGCTGACGAAAGTCTTTTCCACCAAAGCATCGTCGACACCTTTTGGACGAATCCCCGCGAGGCAGTTGACCTGGGTGTTGCCCAACACTTGAGCGTAAGCAATGGCCAGGTCGACCCCGGCGCGAAATTCTTCGACGCGGTCGGGCAGACAAGCGATCCCGCGCTCGCCCTTGGCCCAGTCACCGGCCGGCAGGTTGAACAGCACTTGGCTCAAGCCATTGGCGTCGAGCTTGGCCTTGATCTCGGCGGAGCTGAAATCGTAGGGGAACAGGTATTCCACTCCACTGAAGCCGGCCTTGGCGGCCGCTTCGAAACGGGCGAGAAAATCCTGCTCGGTGAACAGCATGGACAGGTTGGCAGCGAAACGCGGCATGGTGGTCTCCTGTTGAATAGGTGAGGCCGGCGAGTGGGAGCGAGCCTGCTCGCGAAAGCAGTGTGTGGACCGGCATCTGTGTTGGATGTGCAGTCGTCTTCGCGAGCAGGCTCGCTCCCACAGGGGAGGATCAATCAAGCATCGAAATCGCCGTCGGCGCGTCGTTGCCGACCAACGCCAGGTCTTCGAATTCGTTGACCGCGTTGATCTCGGTGCCCATGGAAATGTTGGTTACCCGTTCCAGAATGATCTCGACGATCACCGGCACTTTGAACTCTTCGATCAGCTCCTGAGCCTTGCGCAGGGCAGGCTGGATCTGGCCCGGTTCGAACACGCGCAACGCCTTGCAACCCAGCCCCTCCGCGACCGCCACGTGGTCGACGCCGTAGCCATTGAGTTCAGGCGCGTTGAGGTTGTCGAAGGACAGCTGCACGCAGTAATCCATGTCGAAACCACGTTGTGCCTGGCGGATCAGCCCCAGGTACGAGTTGTTCACCACGACGTGGATGTACGGCAGTTTGAACTGCGCACCCACGGCCAGTTCTTCGATCATGAACTGGAAGTCATAGTCGCCGGACAGCGCCACGACCTTGCGGCTCGGGTCGGCCTTGACCACCCCCAGCGCCGCCGGAATGGTCCAGCCCAACGGACCGGCCTGGCCGCAGTTGATCCAGTGCCGTGGCTTGTAGACGTGGAGGAATTGCGCGCCGGCAATTTGCGACAGACCGATGGTGCTGACGTAGCAGGTGTCTTTGCCGAATACCTGGTTCATCTCTTCGTACACACGCTGCGGCTTGACCGGCACGCTGTCGAAGTGAGTCTTGCGCTGCAGGCTGGACTTGCGCTGCTGGCAATCTTGCAGCCAGGCGCTGCGGTTTTTCAGCTTGCCGGCGGCTTGCCATTCGCGGGCGACTTCGATGAACACGGTCAACGCGGCGGCGGCGTCGGACACGATGCCCAGGTCCGGGGTGAACACCCGGCCGATCTGCGTGCCTTCGATGTCGACATGAATGAATTTGCGCCCTTCGGTGTAAACGTCGACCGAACCGGTATGGCGGTTGGCCCAGCGGTTACCGATGCCCAGCACCACGTCGGACTTGAGCAGCGTCGCGTTGCCGTAACGGTGCGAGGTCTGCAGGCCGACCATGCCGACCATCAGCGGATGATCGTCCGGAATCGTGCCCCAGCCCATCAGCGTCGGGATCACCGGGATGCCGGTCAGCTCGGCGAACTCCACCAGCAAGTCACTGGCGTCGGCGTTGATGATGCCGCCGCCGGCCACCAGCAATGGACGCTCGGCCTGGTCGAGCAAGGCCAGGGCCTTTTCAACCTGCACGCGGCTGGCGCTTGGCTTGGCCAGCGGCAGCGGTTGATAGGCATCGATGTCGAATTCGATCTCGGCCATTTGCACGTCGAACGGCAGGTCGATCAGCACCGGGCCCGGACGCCCGGAACGCATTTCAAAAAAAGCTTTCTGGAACGCGTACGGCACTTGGCCCGGTTCCAGAACGGTGGTTGCCCACTTGGTGACGGGTTTGACGATGCTGGTGATGTCCACCGCCTGGAAATCTTCCTTGTGCATCCGGGCGCGGGGGGCCTGGCCGGTGATGCAAAGGATCGGGATCGAGTCGGCCGAAGCGCTGTAGAGCCCGGTGACCATGTCGGTGCCGGCCGGGCCGGAGGTGCCGATGCACACGCCGATATTGCCGGCCTTGGTGCGGGTGTAGCCCTCGGCCATGTGCGAGGCGCCTTCGACGTGGCGAGCGAGGACGTGATCGATACCGCCGACTTTCTGCAGGGCGTTATACAACGGGTTGATCGCGGCACCCGGGATGCCGAAAGCGGTATCAACCCCTTCACGGCGCATCACCAGAACGGCGGCTTCAATTGCTCTCATTTTGCTCATGGTTTTGTGCCTCTTACGTTTTGTAATTGTATACAAGTGGCTTTTGCGCAGAGTGTATTCATGGTGTGCGCTACAGGTCAATCCGTTTTATCAAGCGCCCGTTTCAATCGTCGCCTGCCTTATCTGCGGTGATTTTCCGCCGATTTTTTTGCTTTGTGGATAAAATTGTATACATAAATTAATTTAATTGTGTTCTAGATTTACGCACTTCGCCGAACTTAATAGCTTGGGGCACGGCAGCATCATCCCGGCACTTAGCGCGTACTGATCCGCGATCAGGCCGGGAATGAGTTGGGAGCAGTGGGGCATCTAGCGGGATTTGTCGGAGGTGGACGAGCAATGCGCGATCAATGCAATCGAAGCAGCGGGGGTTGCGGGCGGATGCGGAGGGGAGATGTGTAGGATCTGATGGACCGCTTTCGCGAGCAGGCTATCCACCGGAAACATCCAGCTAAAACTCTGCCGCACTCTTCAGGAAACTTGTAGCTAGGCTTTCCTTAATTGATCACAAAAGGGGCAAAGGAATGCCTGAGCTGTCAGCTTCACATCGCCTGAGAATAGGACGATACAGCGAGCAGAATCGGATTTACCTGCTCACCACTAACACGATTGGCAGAGAGCCTGTTTTTTCAGATTTTGCCCTAGGGAGGTTAGTCGTCGCGCAGTTCCGGGCGGCGGAGCACAGAGGCTGCGCCAGTTCATTAGCCTGGGTGGTCATGCCCGATCATTTTCATTGGTTGGTCGAATTACAGTCGGCTCTTTGAGTGAGCTTATGCAGAGGACTAAATCCCTGAGTACTAAAGCTGTATGTCGGTATGCGGGCCGTGAAGCAAAGCTATGGCAGAAAGGGTTCCATGACCGCGCATTGCGTCAGGAAGAAGATTTGATAAAGCTCGCTCGCTATGTGGTCACTAATCCTTTGCGAGCGCGCTTGGTAGACAAGCTTGGCGACTATCCGTTGTGGGATGCGATCTGGGTTTGATCAAGAATCGAGTTGCCGCATTCGCGAGCAGGCTCGCTCCCGCACTTGGAAAGCATTCCCCTGTGGGAGCGAGCCTGCTCGCGAATAGCGGCGCTGCGGTCCGCTTACCGATCCGGCTCACACCCCTTCAACACCAACCGAATAATCGTCTGCGCCGCGGCTTCGTAATCGGCCTCATCCAGCTTGGCCTTGCCGGTGATGGCGGTGATTTGCCAGTCGAAGTCGGCGTAGGTCTGGGTGGCGGCCCAGATGCTGAACATCAGGTGGTTGGGGTCGACGGGGGCGATCTGGCCGCGGTCGATCCAGGTCTGGATGCAGGCGATGTTGTGCTTGGCCTGGCCGTTCAGTTGCTCGACCAGGTCCGGGCTCAGGTGGGGGGCGCCGTGCATGATTTCGCTGGCGAATACCTTGGAGGCGAAAGGCAGGTCGCGGGAGATGCGGATCTTCGAGCGGATGTAGCCGCTGAGCACTTCGCCGGGTTCGCCGTCCGGGTTGAACGGCGTCGACGCTTGCAGGATTGGCAGGATGATGCTTTCCAGGACCTCGCGGTAGAGGTTTTCCTTGGAGCGGAAGTAGTAATAGACGTTGGGCTTGGGCAGTCCCGCCTTGGCCGCGATGTCACTGGTTTTGGTCGCAGCGAAGCCCTTGTCGGCAAATTCTTCACTGGCGGCACGCAGGATCAGTTCTTTATTGCGCTCGCGGATTGTGCTCATAAACCAGGTGGTTCCTTGCCTGTTCTGGCGGTTGCGCATGGTAGCACCGGGCTCGCGCGGCGCTCAACAAAGCCCCATGCGCCCCCGTAGCGCGCTATGCTTCGCCCCATTCAATTCGAAGGAAGCCTGACCCATGGCAGGAAGCAGCTTGTTGCTACTGATCGACGACATTGCCGCCGTGCTGGACGACGTGGCGTTGATGACCAAAATGGCCGCGAAAAAAACCGCAGGCGTGCTCGGCGACGACCTGGCGCTGAACGCCCAGCAAGTCTCCGGCGTGCGCGCCGAGCGGGAGATCCCTGTGGTCTGGGCGGTGGCCAAAGGCTCGTTCCTCAACAAGCTGATTTTGGTGCCGTCGGCCTTGGCCATCAGCGTATTCATCCCGTGGCTGGTCACGCCGCTGCTGATGGTCGGCGGCGCTTACCTGTGCTTCGAAGGCTTCGAGAAGCTGGCGCATAAATACCTGCACAGCCCGGCGCAGGATCAGGCCGAGCATGCGCAATTGGTCGAAGCGGTCGCTGATCCGGCGGTGGACCTGGTGGCGTTCGAGAAGGACAAGATCAAAGGCGCGATTCGCACTGACTTCATCCTCTCCGCCGAAATCATTGCCATCACCCTGGGCACCGTGGCGGATGCGCCGCTGACCCAGCAGATCATCGTGCTGTCCGGCATCGCCATCGTCATGACCGTTGGCGTCTACGGCCTGGTAGCGGGGATCGTCAAGCTCGACGACCTCGGCCTGTGGCTGACCCAGAAGCCTGGGCAGATGGCTAAAAGCATCGGCGGCGCGATCCTGCGCGCGGCGCCTTACATGATGAAAGCGCTGTCGGTGATCGGCACGGCAGCGATGTTCCTGGTCGGCGGCGGCATCCTCACCCACGGCGTGCCGGTGGTGCACCACTGGATCGAAAGCGTCAGCGCCAGTGCCGGCGGCGCGGGGTTTATCGTGCCGACGTTGTTGAATGCCGTGGCCGGGATTGTTGCGGGGGCGGTGGTGTTGGCGGTGGTGATGGGTGTCGGCAAAATCTGGAAGTCGCTGAAACGCTGAGCCAGTGGGAGCGAGCCTGCTCGCGAAGAGGTCATCACATTCAACATTTATCTGGATGAGACAGCGCTTTCGCGAGCAAGCCCGCTCCCACACTGAATCTGCGGCGCAATTGAAAAAGGCCATTCGACTCCCATCGAATGGCCTTTTTCATTGCCGCCGATTTACTCGGCGATCTGCAACTTGCGCGACTCGGTGTAGACGTAGCGCACCTTCTCGTATTCGAACGGGGAGTTCAGCTGACCATAGCGGAAGCTGGTCTGGTAGCGGCGGTCGACCGCACGCAGGGCCCAGACTTCCGGGTGGTTGGAGCTGACTTCCGAGACGTTGAGGAAGTTGATCGCCGATTCGGCGGAGAAGTCCACCACCAAGCCGCCGGTGTCGCGCAGGTTGGACGGACCGAGGATCGGCAATACGAAGTAAGCGCCACCCGGGACTCCGTAGAAGCCCAGGGTCTGGCCGAAGTCTTCGCTCTGGCGCGGCAGGCCCATGGCGGTGGCCGGGTCCCAGAGGCCGGCGATGCCGATGGTGGTGTTCAGCAGCAGCCGCGCAGTGGTTTCCATCGAGCGTTGGCCCTTGAACTGCAGCAAGCTGTTCAACAGGTTCGGCACGTCGCCAAGGTTGTTGAAGAAGTTGCTGACGCCGGTGCGCAGGAAGCTTGGGGTGACGTAGCGGTAACCGTCGACCACCGGCAGGAACACCCACTGATCGAACCGATAGTTGAAGTGGTAAACGCGGCGGTTCCACTCTTCCAGCGGGTCGTAGACATTCAGCGCGTTCAGGGTCGAGCGCTCGAACTCGCGCTGGTCCAGGCCCGGGTTGAACTTGAGTTTGGTCAGCGGTTCCTTGAAACCATCGGAGT
Organism: Pseudomonas rhizozeae; assembly: GCF_031583775.1. Taxonomy (NCBI): domain Bacteria; kingdom Pseudomonadati; phylum Pseudomonadota; class Gammaproteobacteria; order Pseudomonadales; family Pseudomonadaceae; genus Pseudomonas; species Pseudomonas rhizozeae. The sequence goes on along the minus strand of NZ_JAVLSB010000020.1, from coordinate 38,553 downwards.
CAATTACCACCGGGGCATTGGCTTTGCTGTTGTCCGCGGTGGCGGTGCCGGCACAGAGTAACGCAGCGATAAGCAGGAGGTATTTAGCCACGGAAGAACTCCAGCATAGCGTCGCTGTTGACGCGGTAGTTAAGGTTGCCGCAATGGCCGCCCAGCGGGTAAACGGTCAGGCGATCGCCGAAGGTTTTGCGCAGGAAACCGAGGTCGCCCGGGCCGAGGATCACGTCGTCGGCGTTATGCATCACCGAAATTTTCGGGCTGTCGCGCAGGTAATCCTTGAGCGCATACAGGCTCACCTGGTCAACCAATTGCAGCAGGCTGCCGCCATCGGTGCGGGCACGCCACATCGGGATCACTTGTTCGGTCAGGTAGCAATCGAAGTCGCATTGCAGCGCACGCTTGAGGAACGGCGTGAGGCTGGTGCCTTCGGTAATCGGGAATTTCGGCGGGGTGATCAGGCCTCGACGGTTGATCAGGTCCGAGGTGAAGGCAATGTCGGCCGCGGAGAAGCGGAACGAGGTGCCGATCAGCATCGCCATCTGTTCATTGGTCAGGTGCTGCTTGGACTGCTGGAAGTCGTAGAGCAGGGCATCGTTGAGGTCGACGTAGCCTTTTTGCTGGAAGTAACGGGTGAGCTTGTTCAGTACCAACTCATAGAAGGTGGTGGTGCTGTTGATGCCCTTGACCTCGGTCTGCACCAGCTTGTCGAGGTTGGTGATCGAGGTGTAGAGGTTGACCGGCGGATTCAACAGCAAGACTTTCTTGAAGTTGAAGCTGCGACGGGTTTCGTCCAGGTGCGCGACGAACGCTGCATCTAGGGCGCCGAGGCTGTAGCCAGTGAGGTAATACTCGGTGACCGGCAGCTTCGGGTTTTGTGCCCGTACAGCCTGCATCACCCGGTACATGTCTTCGGCGTCTTCCTTGGTGATGCCGGGGGTGGCAAAACGCGAAGCGGCGCTGATGAAGTCGAAGCTGGTCGGCGACGACAGTTGCACCACGTGGTAGCCGGCCTTGTAGTAGAGCTTTTTCAGGTATTCGTTGAGGCTGCTGTCGTAGCGCGCACCGGTGCCGGCAATCAGGAAGATCAGCGGCGCGGGTTTGTCTTGGGTGGCGATGCGATAGGTGAGCTTTTTAACTGCCCAGAAATTGTCCGGCAGGATGAACTCACGCTCCGGGCGCAAGGTCAGGCTGCGGTCTTCCTGGTCGATGTCCTCGTTGGACGGCAAGTCAGGCCGAAGGTCCGGCGGCGTCGTGGCGATGGTCGCCTCGAAGGGGTTGGTCAGCGGGTAGCCATAGCTGGCGGCGTCGATGTCGACCGCCAGTGCGGACGCACTCAAAATAAGGCCGCCAAACAGGGCGGCGAAGCGCAAGGGTCGGAGCATGACTGAATCCCTTAGAGGAAGGTGCCGAATGAAGTTCGCAGGCTATGACCGCCGCAGTTGCGCCAAAGTGCCATGCCTCGGCACCAAATCGGCTCGAATCGGGGGTAATAGTAGCTGGACGATACACTTTGCAGCTGTTTCGTGAACAACTATCTAACGTTCGCCCTTGCTAACCGCTCGCGGCGGATTAAGCTGGGCGGCGTTTTGGCCCTTTGGAGTGTGTCATGTCCCGCCGTTTGCCCGTGATCTTGCTGCTGATTCTCCTGCCGTTGTGGCTGGCCGCCAGCTATGGCGCACGTTATGGCTTTATGGAGGATGCGCAGTGGGTTGGCGTGTGCGCGGACGACGCGGCGCGCTGGGAATGCCTGGTACGCGCCAATCTGGGGCTGATGATTCATTTCCAGGTGTTGGGCTGGGCGGCATTGCTGACAGCATTGCTCAGTTTCGTGGTGCCGGGCCGCGCAGGCTGGTGGCTGGCGGTGCTGGCGCTGGTGTTCGGCTGCCCGGCGCTCGCGTTGTACAACACGACCTTCGGGGTGTTTGCGGTGGTGATTGCGTGTTTGCGGCTAGTCCGGGCGTCCCGTCAGGCCTGATCAGAAGCCTTCGCGAGCAGGCTCGCTCATACGGCTCATGTAGAAGCGGGCTTGCCCGCGATAGGGCCAGTGAGAACGCTGAAAATCAACGAACCCGCAAACACCGCCATAACGCCACCACCATCAACCCGCTCACCAGCGCCCAGCCCCAGGCCTGCGGATTCTCTAGACCTTCGCGGAACAGTTGCGGGGCAATGCCGGCGCCGATGAAAAACGTCAGCAGGGCGATTTCGCGACGCGGTGCGTTCACCGGCCGGCACAGGTACACCAGCGCCGGCAGGATAAAGGCGACACTCGGGAAGCTGCGATAGCGCGGATCGAAGACCATTTCCAGCATCATCACCGCTGCGGCGAAACCGGCCACCGCCACCAGCCATCCGGCGCGACGCTCGAACCATTCGAAGGCCGCTGCCCGCCAGCCTTGGCGCGCGCTGAGGGTCAGCGCGGCATGGGCCAGCACCAGCACATTCAGAACCGTGAGCAAGCCGACCCACAGCCATTCACTGGCGAAACGCGTGGTGACCCGCGCCAGATCGCCCCAGGCGCCGATCGAGCACGCGGCGAGGGCGCCCAGCAGTGGCAACAGCAGCGCCGCTCGAGTGCTGCGGACGCGGCCACCGAGCAGCAAGGTGCCGAGGAAAAGCAGCCCGCCGACCGCCAGCCATTGCTGCCAGTACGGCACATTCGACACCGGGCCGGCGAGCACGCCTTTGTCCTGTCGATCAGCGTCGAACAAACCCCAGTAACCACCGACCGCGCCTTCGCTGGCGCGTTTCCAGGGTTGGTCGAAAGCTTCGATCAAGTTGTAGTGCCAGCCATTCTGTTCGGCCATGGCGACAAAACCGCGAATGAACTTGGCTTCGTTGACCCGGCTCGGCAGGGCGGTTTCCCGTTGGCGGCCCTCGCTTGGCCAGCCGGTCTCGCCGATCATCACGTCCTTGGGTGCAAAGCGATTGCCGAACACCTGGCGTACTTCGGCCACGTGTTGCAGTGCCGCGTCGATATTCGAAGGCTCATCTTCCCAGTACGGCAACAGGTGGATGGTCAGGAAATCCACCGCCGGGGCGATTTCCGGGTGCTGCAACCAGAATTCCCAGACATCGGCGTAAGTCACCGGTTGCTTGACCCGGGCCTTGACCTGGTTGATCAGCTTGGCCAGTTGCGCGCCGGTGACTTCTTTGCGCAGCAAGGTTTCATTGCCGACGATCACCGCCGTCACTACGTCAGCATTGGCGTTGGCCGAAGCGATCAGCAGTTCGACTTCCTTGGCGGTGTCCACCGGATTGCTATTGACCCAGGCGCCGATCATTAACTTCAAACCGTGTTTGCGCGCCAGGTCGGGCAGGGCGTCGAGGCCGGTCATGGAGTAGGTGCGAATGCATTCGAAGCGGGTGGCGAGCAGTGCGAGGTCGGCGTCCATGCGCTCGGGCCGCAACTTGAATGGCTGATCGAACGGCGATTGGTCTTTATCGAACGGCGTATAAGAGGCGCATTGCAGCTTGTGCGTGGCGCTGGCGACGTCGGGCAGGATCACCGGTTTGCCGAGGCCGTACCAGAAGCCGCCCAAGGCGAAGAGGCCAAGCGCGCAGGCGAAACAATAAGCCAGGAAAGGAAAGCGAGAAGTCGCGGACATGGGCAGGTCGTCTGACAGCAAAGCGCCGCATGTTACCTGTATTTGCACCCCGCTTGGGCCCTTGCATGGTTTTGACATGCAAAGTTCGGGCGGGAAACTCCCGGCTATTTAGTCGGCTCCCGGTTACTGGCGTTCTGATGTCGTTTCTCGTTGCATTGAGGTCGCTGGGAGAGCAGGTCGCGGTGGGCGTCAAGCCGATGATCAAGCCGTCAGTACTCCGCTGATGGTTTGAACCGGTTTTCGATGGGCGTGATGGGGGCGCCGTGCACCATAACAATACGTTGACGCCGCTCGGCATCCGTCGAGCGCAGCACTTTCGGGGAAGTAACGATGAAGATGCGACGACTTTTAGGCGCAGGTGCCGCTCTGGTGCTTGCGATGGGAACCACGCAGGCCTTCGCTGCGAAGGCAGCCGTCACCATCGGCTACGTCGACGGCTGGTCCGACAGTGTGGCGACCACTCACGTGGCAGCCGAAGTGATCAAGCAAAAGCTCGACTACGATGTGAAGCTGCAAGCGGTCGCGACCGGGATCATGTGGCAAGGCGTGGCCACCGGTAAGCTCGATGCCATGCTATCGGCCTGGTTGCCAGTGACCCACGGTGAGTACTGGACCAAGAACAAAGATCAGGTGGTCGATTACGGTCCTAACTTCAAGGACGCAAAAATCGGCTTGATCGTGCCGGAGTACGTCAAGGCTAAGAGCATCGAAGACCTCAAGACCGATGACAGCTTCAAGAATCGCATCGTCGGGATCGACGCTGGTTCGGGCGTGATGCTCAAGACCGACCAGGCGATCAAGGACTACGGTCTGGACAAATACACCCTCAAGGCCAGTTCCGGCGCCGGCATGATCGCCGAGCTGACCCGTGCCGAGAAGAAAGAAGAATCCATTGCCGTTACCGGTTGGGTGCCGCACTGGATGTTCGCCAAGTGGAAACTGCGCTTCCTCGACGACCCTAAGGGCGTTTATGGCGCAGCTGAAACCGTGAACAGCATCGGCAGCAAAGGCCTGGAAGCCAAGGCGCCGGAAGTGGCCAAGTTCCTGAAAAACTTCCAGTGGGCGTCGAAAGACGAAATCGGCGAAGTGATGCTGGCCATCCAGGACGGCGCCAAGCCTGACGCGGCGGCCAAGGCATGGGTGGCCAAACACCCTGAGCGCGTGGCCGAATGGATTAAATAACAGCAGAGGGCGCTATCCAGCTGCCCTGCGCTAAATGCTGTGGGAGCGAGCCCGCTCGCGAAGACGGACGCTCAGCCGACTTAAAAGTTGACTGATGCGCCGCCTTCGCGTGCAGGTCCGCTCCCACTTTTGTTTTGTGGATGCTGGAATTTGGCGATTCTGTCATGTCGTTCTAATACTAAGGTCGTCTGGAACCTGCCCCGCAGCCGCATAGAGTGGATACCGTTCCAACAATAATTTGTGCTGCGAGGATAAAAACAATGAACGACAGCATTTACCTCTCTATTCAGAACAGCCCGCGCTTCAAGGAGCTGGTTCGTAAAAGGGAAAGGTTCGCCTGGATTCTCTCGGCGATCATGCTTGGGTTGTACTCCGGATTCATTCTTCTGATTGCTTACGGGCCACAAGTGCTGGGGGCGAAGCTCAGCCCTGAGTCATCCATTACCTGGGGGATACCGATTGGAGTCGGTCTGATCATTTCGGCCTTCATCCTCACCGGGATCTACGTGCGACGTGCCAACGGCGAGTTCGACGACCTGAACAATGCGATTCTCAAGGAGGCTCAGCAATGATCCGGCGTCTAATGGCTCTATTGAGCATTGCAGCATTTGCCCCTGGGGCCTGGGCGGCTGACGCCCTGACCGGCGCCGTGGCAAAGCAACCACTGAACGTGGCGGCGATCCTGATGTTCGTGGCGTTCGTCGGCGCAACCTTGTACATCACGTACTGGGCCTCGAAGAAAAACAACTCGGCGGCCGACTACTATGCGGCCGGCGGCAAGATCACCGGTTTCCAGAACGGTCTGGCGATTGCCGGCGACTACATGTCTGCGGCGTCTTTCCTGGGTATTTCCGCCCTGGTGTTCACCTCCGGCTACGACGGCCTGATCTACTCGATCGGCTTCCTGGTGGGCTGGCCGATCATTCTGTTCCTGATCGCCGAACGCCTGCGTAACCTGGGTAAATACACCTTTGCCGACGTGGCGTCCTACCGCCTCGGGCAAACCCAGATCCGCTCGCTGTCCGCCTGCGGTTCGCTGGTGGTGGTGGCGTTCTACCTGATCGCGCAAATGGTCGGTGCCGGCAAGCTGATTCAGCTGCTGTTCGGCCTCGATTACCACGTTGCGGTGATCCTGGTGGGTATCCTGATGTGCCTGTACGTGCTGTTCGGCGGCATGCTGGCGACGACCTGGGTACAGATCATCAAGGCAGTGCTATTGCTGTCCGGTGCCTCGTTCATGGCGCTGATGGTGATGAAGCACGTTAACTTCGACTTCAACATGCTGTTCTCCGAGGCGATCAAGGTTCACCCTAAAGGTGAAGCGATCATGAGCCCGGGCGGCTTGGTGAAAGATCCGATCTCGGCATTCTCCCTTGGCCTGGCACTGATGTTCGGTACCGCTGGCCTGCCGCACATCCTGATGCGCTTCTTCACCGTCAGCGACGCGAAAGAAGCGCGTAAGAGCGTGCTGTACGCAACTGGCTTCATCGGCTATTTCTACATCCTGACTTTCATCATCGGCTTCGGCGCGATCCTGCTGGTCAGCACCAACCCGGCCTTCAAAGACGCGGCTGGCGCGCTGTTGGGCGGCAACAACATGGCGGCGGTGCACCTGGCCAACGCGGTGGGTGGCAGTATCTTCCTGGGCTTCATCTCGGCGGTAGCCTTCGCGACCATCCTCGCGGTCGTGGCGGGTCTGACCCTGGCCGGTGCTTCGGCGGTGTCTCACGACCTGTACGCCAGTGTGATCAAGAAGGGCAAGGCCAACGAGAAGGACGAGATTCGCGTCTCGAAAATCACCACCATCGCTCTGGCAGTATTGGCGATTGGCCTGGGCATCCTGTTCGAAAGCCAGAACATTGCGTTCATGGTCGGCCTGGCATTCTCGATCGCGGCCAGCTGTAACTTCCCGGTGCTGCTGCTTTCCATGTACTGGAAGAAGCTGACTACCCGTGGAGCGATGATTGGCGGCTGGCTGGGTCTGGTCAGCGCCGTGGGCCTGATGATCCTTGGCCCAACCATCTGGGTGCAGATTCTGCATCATGAGAAGGCGATTTTCCCTTACGAGTACCCGGCGTTGTTCTCGATGATTATTGCGTTTGTCGGGATCTGGTTCTTCTCGATTACCGATAAGTCGGCGGCCGGTGCGAATGAGCGGGCGTTGTTCTTCCCGCAGTTTGTGCGTTCGCAGACGGGGTTGGGGGCGAGTGGGGCGGTTTCTCACTGATTGCTTTTGATCGGATGTAAGCGGTAAAAGGGAAATGCCCTGGTTGAGAGACTGGGGCATTTTTTTGTCTTGGGGTTTGGGTGGTGTGTATATCCGTTGCTGCGGTAACGGCGGCTTAGGGTTGCGCCCTTACGGCGCCTCACTTTTTTCAAACGACAAAAAAGTAAGCAAAAAGTCTCGCCCCTGACGTACGGCCCCTCGCCTAGGCTCGGCGTATCTTCGCTCCGGCATTCATCCGGGGGCATTGCCCTCCGGTTGGCTTCGCTGCACCTACATGCAATGAGCCCGACTGCGTCGTGCGGCGCTTCGCGCCAATCCCCGGATAAACGCCTCCACTCAGCCTCCCGACGGGGCGGGTGGATCAAAAGCCAGATCAAGATCAAAAGCGCGGCGAGCTGACACTCGGCCTGATGGTATACGCAATTATTGCGGACACCTCCGCCCCCTGTGGGAGCTGCGGTGCGACGATTCGACTTGCCAGCGATGGCGGCCTTATAGCAAACCAACCCCTGCCAGATGTACCCAAATCCAAACTGTGGCAACTAGCCCGCTCCGGGCGGGGTTCCGACGAAGGGGTGACGTAAGGCAACACGTCTCCCTTTGTTAATCAGTCCCCCAAAAACAAAAACGGCCGCTATATAAATAGAGGCCGTTCCCGGTTCCAGCTAAAACCCTACTGCAAGACGTTTGTTACTTGCGGTCTTCCAGTTTGGTGATGTCGCGCGACTCGTAGCCGGTGTACAGCTGGCGCGGACGGCCGATTTTGTACGGGCTGGAGAGCATTTCTTTCCAGTGCGAGATCCAGCCGACGGTCCGCGCCAGGGCGAAGATTACGGTGAACATGCTGGTTGGAATGCCGATCGCCTTGAGGATGATGCCCGAGTAGAAGTCGACGTTCGGGTACAGCGAGCGTTCGATGAAGTACGGGTCAGTCAGGGCGATCTCTTCCAGGCGCATGGCCAGTTCGAGTTGTGGGTCGTTGTTGATGCCCAGTTCTTTCAGTACTTCGTCGCAGGTCTGCTTCATTACGGTGGCGCGTGGGTCGCGGTTTTTGTAAACGCGGTGACCGAAGCCCATCAGTTTGAACGGATCGTTCTTGTCCTTGGCCTTGGCGATGAATTTGTCGATGTTCGAGACATCGCCAATTTCGTCCAGCATGGTCAGCACTGCTTCGTTCGCGCCGCCGTGGGCAGGACCCCACAGTGCAGCGATGCCGGCCGCGATGCAGGCGAACGGGTTGGCGCCCGAGGAGCCGGCCAGGCGAACGGTGGAGGTCGATGCGTTTTGCTCGTGGTCGGCATGGAGGATGAAGATCCGGTCCATGGCCTTGGCGAGTACCGGGCTGATCGGTTTGATCTCGCACGGGGTGTTGAACATCATGTGCAGGAAGTTTTCCGCATACGACAGGTCGTTGCGCGGGTACATCATGGGTTGGCCCATGGAGTACTTGTAAACCATCGCTGCCAGGGTTGGCATCTTGGCCACGAGACGGACCGCGGAGATTTCGCGGTGCTGCGGGTTATTGATGTCCAGGGAGTCGTGGTAGAAGGCCGAGAGGGCGCCGACTACGCCGCACATGACGGCCATCGGGTGGGCGTCGCGACGGAAGCCGTTGAAGAAGGTTTTCAGCTGCTCGTGAACCATGGTGTGGTTTTTCACGGTGCTGACGAACTGGGCCTTCTGTTCTGCGGTCGGCAGTTCGCCGTTGAGCAGCAGGTAGCAGGTTTCCAGGTAGTCCGACTTTTCAGCCAGCTGTTCGATCGGGTAGCCGCGGTGCAGCAGGATGCCGTTGTCACCGTCGATGTAGGTAATCTTCGACTCGCAAGAGGCGGTCGACATGAAGCCCGGGTCAAAGGTGAAGCGGCCCGTGGCCGTGAGGCCCCGAACATCGATTACATCGGGACCAACGGTGCCGGTTAAAATGGGCAGCTCGACGGGGGCTGCGCCCTCGATGATCAACTGCGCTTTTTTGTCAGCCATGTGGCCTCCTATTTATGCTTGAAATCATCAGACAGACCCCCCACGCAGGGCCCGCACCACTATAGTGAGATAAATCCGAATGTCAATTTGCCTAAAGTCTTGCTCCAGAAGGCTTTAACCGTACTTTTTCCTCGAAATTGACTGCCATTTACGCCTTTTATACGACTTGTGCAATGAGCTATTAGGGGAAGGTGAACGCGTTGTCATTAGTAGCCTAACTGTCTATACTCGGCCACCGACCGCCAGGGGCTTTTGGGCCTGCTTCGCTGGGGGTCGCATCCCTGGGTGGTGAGACCTGACCAGTGCACTCCCCAACAACTTTGCCCTGATTGTTAGGGGCTCTTCAGTGTGAAAAAAAGCCGTGAAAAGCCAACGACCTGTAAACCTAGACCTAAGGACCATCAAACTCCCCATCACCGGCGTTACGTCGTTTCTTCACCGTGTTTCCGGCATCATTCTCTTCCTGGGCCTCGGCTTCATGCTTTATGCATTGGGCAAATCCCTGGGTTCCGAGGAAGGTTTCGCCGACGTGAAGGCAACCTTGACCAGTCCGCTGGCCAAGTTCGTAGCATGGGGTCTCTTGTCTTCCCTGCTGTATCACCTGGTTGCCGGCGTGCGCCATTTGATCATGGACATGGGCATCGGTGAGACGCTGGAAGGCGGCAAGCTGGGCTCGAAAATCATTATCGCCGTGTCTGCGGTGTTGATCGTTCTGGCGGGAGTTTGGATATGGTAACCAGCGTTACGAACCTGTCGCGTTCAGGCCTTTATGACTGGATGGCACAGCGTGTGTCTGCGGTCGTTCTCGCGGCTTATTTCATCTTCCTGATCGGGTACCTCGCAGCGAACCCAGGCATTGGCTACGACCAGTGGCATGGCCTGTTCGCCCACAACGGGATGCGTATCTTCAGTCTGCTGGCCCTTGTGGCCCTGGGCGCTCACGCCTGGGTTGGCATGTGGACCATCGCGACCGACTACCTCACGCCGATGGCGCTGGGCAAGTCCGCGACCGCAGTACGTTTCCTTTTCCAGGCTGTATGCGGCATTGCGATGTTCGCCTACTTCGTCTGGGGTGTGCAGATTCTCTGGGGTATCTGATTCATGGCTAACATTCCAACGATTTCTTTCGACGCCATCATCATTGGTGGTGGCGGTGCCGGCATGCGCGCAGCGCTGCAACTGGCACAAGGCGGTCACAAGACTGCCGTGATCACCAAGGTGTTCCCGACCCGTTCGCACACCGTGTCCGCCCAGGGCGGCATCACCTGCGCCATCGCTTCGGCCGACCCGAACGATGACTGGCGCTGGCACATGTACGATACCGTCAAGGGTTCCGACTACATCGGTGACCAGGACGCTATCGAATACATGTGTCAGGAAGGTCCGGCTGCTGTGTTCGAACTCGACCACATGGGCCTGCCGTTCTCCCGTACCGAGCAGGGCCGTATCTACCAGCGTCCATTCGGCGGTCAGTCGAAGGATTACGGTAAAGGTGGCCAGGCTGCCCGTACCTGCGCCGCGTCCGACCGCACCGGTCACGCACTGCTGCACACCCTTTATCAGGGCAACCTGAAAGCCGGCACCACCTTCCTGAACGAGTACTACGCTGTTGATCTGGTGAAGAACCAGGATGGCGCGTTCGTCGGTGTGATCGCGATCTGCATCGAAACCGGTGAAACCAGCTACATCCGCGCCAAGGCCACCGTTCTGGCAACTGGCGGTGCGGGCCGTATCTACGCTTCCACCACCAACGCCCTGATCAATACCGGTGACGGTATCGGCATGGCGCTGCGCGCTGGCGTTCCGGTGCAAGACATCGAAATGTGGCAGTTCCACCCGACCGGCATCGCCGGCGCCGGTGTTCTGGTAACCGAAGGTTGCCGTGGTGAAGGTGGTTACCTGATCAACAAGCACGGCGAGCGTTTCATGGAGCGTTACGCTCCGAACGCCAAAGACCTTGCCGGTCGTGACGTTGTGGCCCGTTCGATGGTTAAAGAGATCCTGGCCGGTAACGGCTGCGGTCCTAATGGCGACCACGTGATGCTCAAACTCGACCACTTGGGCGAGGAAGTGCTGCACAGCCGTCTGCCAGGCATCTGCGAACTCTCCAAGACCTTCGCTCACGTTGACCCGGTTGTCGCTCCGGTTCCGGTTGTTCCGACTTGCCACTACATGATGGGCGGCGTGCCGACCAACATTCATGGCCAGGCGATCACCCAGGACGCCGACGGCGTCGACACCATCATCCACGGTCTGTTCGCGGTCGGTGAAGTGGCGTGCGTATCGGTTCACGGCGCCAACCGTCTGGGCGGCAACTCGTTGCTCGACCTGGTGGTCTTCGGTCGTGCTGCCGGCCTGCACCTGGAAAAAGCTCTGACTGACGGCATCGAATACGATGACGCCACCGACGCTGATATCACCGCAGCCCTGTCGCGCCTGTCCGCTCTGAACGAGCGTACCGATGGCGAAGACGTGGCTACCCTGCGTCGCGAACTGCAAAGCTGCATGCAGAACTACTTCGGTGTGTTCCGTACCGGCGAATACATGCAGAAGGGCATTGCCCAGTTGGCCGACCTGCGCGTGCGCATCGCCAACGTCAAGATCAACGACAAATCGCAGGCGTTCAACACCGCCCGTATCGAAGCGCTGGAACTGCAGAACCTGCTGGAAGTGGCCGAAGCCACTGCCATCGCTGCCGAAGTGCGCAAAGAGTCCCGCGGCGCTCACGCCCGTGAAGACTTCGAAGATCGCGACGACGAAAACTGGCTGTGCCACACCCTGTTCTTCCCGGGTGACAAGCGCGTGGCCAAGCGTGCCGTGAACTTCTCGCCGAAAACTGTTCCGACTTTTGAACCTAAGATTCGGACTTATTAAGGGTGGCCGCCATGTTGCAAGTCAGTGTTTATCGTTACAACCCTGATCAGGACGCTGCGCCGTTCATGCAGGAATTCCAGGTCGATACCGGTGGTAAAGACCTGATGGTGCTGGACGTGCTGGCCCTGATCAAAGAGCAGGACGAGGGTTTCTCCTATCGTCGCTCCTGCCGTGAAGGCGTTTGCGGTTCCGACGGCATGAACATCAACGGCAAGAACGGCCTGGCCTGCGTCACGCCGCTGTCGGCTGTCGTAAAAGGCAACAAGTTGATCGTTCGTCCGCTGCCAGGTTTGCCGGTTATCCGTGACCTGGTCGTCGATATGAGCATCTTCTACAAGCAATACGAGAAGGTGAAGCCTTACCTGCAGAACGACACGCCGGCTCCGGCCATCGAGCGTCTGCAGTCCCCGGAAGAGCGCGAAAAGCTCGACGGTCTGTACGAGTGCATCCTGTGCGCTTGCTGCTCGACCTCTTGCCCGTCCTTCTGGTGGAACCCGGACAAGTTCCTGGGTCCAGCTGCGCTGCTGCAAGCTTATCGCTTCCTGGCAGACAGCCGTGACACCAAGACGTCCGAGCGTCTGGCTTCGCTGGATGATCCGTTCAGCGTCTTCCGCTGCCGCGGCATCATGAACTGCGTCAACGTATGTCCGAAGGGCCTGAACCCGACTAAGGCCATCGGTCACATCCGTAACATGCTGCTCTCGAGCGGCGTTTGATTCAGCGGCTGTACCGGTAACATCGCTGCACCGTACAAGCCGAGGCGCGGGCTTCAACCCGCGTCCTGGCTATAACCAGAGCAGCAGCCCATAAAGCTGCCGCTCTTATTTTGAAGAAATGAGACAAGCAGGGGCATCCGGGCTGGTACCCGGACTATCAGCGTGATCCTAAGTGGCTTGTTTTGGTCGCTGCATTCGGACTTCTGCAAGTGTGCTCGGTGTCGACGCCGATGGTGTTCCCCTAACCGAGGGTGACCAAGCATGCAAGAAAGCGTGATGCAGCGCATGTGGAACAGCGCCTACCTGTCCGGTAGTAACGCTGCCTATGTGGAAGAGCTCTACGAGCTCTACCTGCACGACCCTAACGCTGTGCCAGAAGAGTGGCGCAACTACTTTCAGAAGTTGCCAACAGAAGGCAACTCTGCCATCGATGTTTCGCACTCGACGATTCGCGATCATTTCGTGCTGCTGGCAAAGAACCAGCGCCGCGCCCAACCGGTTTCCGCCGGCAGCGTGAGCAGTGAGCACGAGAAGAAGCAAGTTGAAGTGCTGCGATTGATCCAGGCCTACCGTATGCGTGGCCACCAGGCAGCCCAGCTTGACCCGCTGGGGCTGTGGCAGCGTCCTGCACCTGCAGACCTGTCGATCAATCATTACGGCTTGACCAATGCCGATCTTGATACGACCTTCCGTGCCGGCGACCTGTTCATCGGCAAAGAGGAGGCGAGCCTACGCGAAATTCACGAAGCGTTGCAGCAGACATATTGCCGCACCATCGGCGCTGAATTCACGCACATCACCGATTCCGAGCAGCGCCAGTGGTTCCAGCAGCGTCTGGAAAGCGTACGCGGCCGTCCGACGTATTCCGCCGAGATCAAGAGCCACTTGCTCGAGCGCGTGACCGCCGGTGAAGGCCTGGAAAAATACCTGGGTACCAAATACCCGGGCACCAAGCGTTTTGGCCTGGAAGGCGGCGAGAGCCTGATTCCGATGCTCGACGAGCTGATCCAGCGTTCCGGTTCCTACGGCACCAAGGAAATCGTCATTGGCATGGCCCACCGTGGCCGCCTGAATGTGCTGGTCAACACCTTCGGCAAGAACCCGCGCGAGCTGTTCGACGAGTTCGAAGGCAAGAAGAAGGTCGAGCTGGGTTCCGGTGACGTTAAATACCACCAGGGCTTCTCGTCCAACGTGATGACGACCGGCGGCGAAGTCCACCTGGCCATGGCGTTCAACCCGTCCCACCTGGAAATCGTTTCGCCGGTGGTCGAGGGTTCGGTTCGCGCCCGTCAGGATCGTCGTAACGACCCGACCGGTGAAAAAGTCCTGCCGATTTCCATCCACGGTGACGCAGCGATCGCTGGTCAGGGCGTGGTCATGGAAACCTTCCAGATGTCGCAGACCCGCGGTTTCAAAACCGGCGGTACCGTGCATATCGTGATCAACAACCAGGTTGGTTTCACCATCAGCAACCCGCTGGACGCGCGCTCCACCGAGTACGCGACCGACGTGGCGAAGATGATCCAGGCGCCGATCCTCCATGTGAATGGCGATGACCCGGAAGCCGTGCTGTTCGTGACCCAGTTGGCCATCGATTACCGCATGCAGTTCAAGCGTGACGTCGTGGTCGACATGTTCTGCTACCGTCGTCGTGGCCACAACGAGGCCGACGAGCCTAGCGGCACCCAGCCTCTGATGTATCAGCAGATCACCAAACAGCGCACTACCCGTGAGCTGTATGCCGATCATTTGACCCAGAGCGGTGTGCTCGACGCGGAACGTGTTCAGGCGAAAGTCGACGAATATCGCAACGCGCTGGACAACGGTCTGCACGTCGTAAAAAGCCTGGTCAAAGAGCCGAACAAAGAGTTGTTCGTGGACTGGCGTCCGTATCTGGGCCACGCCTGGACCGCACGTCACGACACCCGTTTCGACCTCAAGACCTTGCAGGAACTGTCCGCCAAGCTGCTGGAAATTCCAGAAGGCTTCGTGGTCCAGCGCCAGGTTTCGAAGATCTACGAAGACCGGCAGAAAATGCAAGCCGGCGGCCTGCCGATTAACTGGGGTTACGCCGAAACCATGGCGTACGCGACCCTGGCGTTCGAAGGTCACCCGATTCGCATGACCGGTCAGGACATCGGCCGCGGTACCTTCTCGCACCGTCACGCCGTGTTGCACAACCAGAAAGACGCCGGTACCTACGTGCCGCTGCAGAACCTCTATAAAGGCCAGCCACGTTTCGACCTGTACGATTCGTTCCTGTCCGAGGAAGCGGTTCTGGCATTCGAATACGGTTACTCGACCACCGAGCCAAATGCGCTGGTGATCTGGGAAGCCCAGTTCGGCGACTTTGCCAACGGCGCGCAAGTGGTCATCGACCAGTTCATCACCAGCGGCGAGCACAAGTGGGGCCGTCTGTGCGGTCTGACCATGCTGTTGCCGCACGGTTACGAAGGTCAGGGCCCTGAGCACTCCTCGGCGCGTCTGGAGCGTTACCTGCAATTGTGCGCCGAGCACAACATTCAGGTGTGCTTGCCAACCACGCCGGCGCAGATTTACCACTTGCTGCGCCGTCAGGTGATTCGTCCGCTGCGCAAGCCGCTGGTCGTGCTCACGCCGAAGTCGTTGCTGCGCCACAAGCTGGCCATCTCGACGCTCGAAGACCTGGCCGAAGGTTCGTTCCAGACCGTGATCCCGGAAATCGACGTACTGGACCCGAAAAAGGTCGAGCGTCTGGTTCTGTGCAGCGGCAAGGTCTACTACGACCTGCTGGAAAAACGCCGTGCCGAAGGTCGTGATGACATCGCCATCGTGCGGATCGAGCAGTTGTACCCATTCCCTGAGGACGACTTGAACGAAGTCCTGGCTCCTTACACCAACCTCAAACATATCGTTTGGTGTCAGGAAGAGCCGATGAACCAGGGTGCCTGGTACTGCAGCCAGCACCACATGCGCCGTATCGTTGGTAATCACAACAAGTCTCTCGTACTCGAGTACGCGGGCCGTGATGCCTCCGCCGCACCTGCTTGTGGTTATGCATCGATGCACGCTGAGCAGCAGGAAAAACTGCTGCAAGACGCCTTTACTGTTTAACGCCTTCGCGCTGACTGAAACCGAATTTTAAGGACCCACAGATAATGGCTATCGAAATCAAAGCCCCGTCATTCCCGGAATCGGTTGCCGATGGCACCGTTGCCACCTGGCACAAGAAACCAGGCGACGCCGTAAAGCGTGACGACCTGATCGTTGACATCGAGACCGACAAAGTCGTGCTCGAAGTGTTGGCCGAAGCTGACGGCGTACTGGGCGCAATCGTTGCCGAAGAGGGCGCTACCGTTCTGTCCAACCAGGTACTGGGCTCGATCGAAGAGGGCGGTGCTGCCGCCGCCGCTCCGGCCGCTGCCGCTGCACCAGCAGCAGCTCCGGCCGCCGCACAGGCTGCCGCGCCTGCCGCCGATGGCGAAGACGATCCTGTCGCTGCCCCGGCTGCCCGCAAACTGGCTGAGGAAAACGGCATCAACATCGCTTCCGTTGCCGGCACCGGCAAGGGCGGTCGTGTGACCAAGGAAGACGTGGTGGCTGCTGTTGCCGCGAAGAAAGCTGCGCCGGCCGCCGCGCCTGCCAAGGCTGCTGCTCCTGCTGCTTCCGCTCCAGTGTTCGCCGCCGGTGACCGCGTTGAAAAACGCGTGCCAATGACCCGTCTGCGCGCCAAGGTTGCCGAGCGTCTGGTTGAAGCTCAATCGAACATGGCCATGCTGACCACCTTCAACGAAGTCGACATGACCGAAGTCATGGCCCTGCGCTCGAAGTACAAAGACCTGTTCGAGAAGTCCCACAACGGCGTGCGCTTGGGCTTCATGTCGTTCTTCGTCAAGGCTGCCACCGAAGCGCTGAAACGCTTCCCGGCCGTCAACGCATCGATCGACGGTGCTGACATCGTTTACCACGGCTATGCGGACATCGGTGTTGCCGTTTCCAGCGACCGCGGTCTGGTGGTTCCGGTTCTGCGTAACGCCGAGCTGATGAGCCTGGCTGAAATCGAAGGCGGCATCGCCACCTTCGGCAAGAAAGCCAAAGACGGCAAACTGTCGATGGACGAAATGACCGGCGGTACGTTCACCATCACCAACGGTGGTACTTTCGGTTCCATGATGTCGACCCCGATCGTCAACCCGCCACAAGCGGCCATCCTGGGCATGCACAACATTCTGCAGCGTCCTATGGCGATCAACGGTCAAGTCGTGATCCGTCCAATGATGTATCTGGCCCTGTCCTACGATCACCGTCTGATCGATGGCAAGGAAGCCGTAACCTTCCTGGTAACCATCAAGAACCTGCTGGAAGACCCGGCTCGTCTGCTGCTGGATATCTGATAGGAGCAGCGGCAAGTTTCGAGCTGCAAGCTGCAAGAGATCGCAGTTTGGCTTGAGGCTTGCCGCTTAAGCTTGCCGCAAAAAAGAGGATTTTTTGAATGTCGCAGAAATTTGACGTAGTCGTGATTGGCGCCGGCCCTGGCGGTTATGTAGCCGCCATTAAAGCCGCTCAGCTGGGGCTGTCGACTGCCTGCATCGAGAAGTACACCGACAAAGAGGGCAAACTGGCCCTGGGTGGTACTTGCCTGAACGTCGGCTGCATTCCCTCCAAGGCGCTGCTCGACAGCTCCTGGAAATTCCACGAAGCGCAAGACGGCTTCGCGATCCACGGTATCAACCACGCGGGCGTCACCATGGACGTTCCTGCCATGGTTGGCCGTAAAGCCAATATCGTCAAAGGCCTGACCTCTGGCGTTGCGACCCTGTTCAAGGCCAACGGCGTGACTTCCCTGCAAGGCCACGGCAAATTGCTGGCCGGCAAGAAAGTCGAGCTGACCAAGCCTGACGGTTCGGTTGAAGTGATCGAAGCCGAGAACGTGATTCTCGCTTCCGGCTCCCGTCCGATCGACATCCCACCGGCTCCGGTCGACCAGAAAGTCATCGTCGATTCGACTGGCGCACTGGAATTCCAGTCCGTGCCTAAGCGTCTGGGCGTGATCGGCGCTGGCGTCATCGGTCTGGAACTGGGTTCGGTCTGGTCCCGCCTGGGCGCCGAAGTGACTGTCCTGGAAGCCCTGGACACCTTCTTGATGGCTGCCGACACCGCCGTCTCGAAAGAAGCCTACAAAACCCTGACCAAACAAGGCCTGGACATCAAACTGGGCGCTCGCGTGACCGGTTCCAAGGTCAACGGCGAAGAAGTCGTGGTGAATTACACCGACTCCAACGGCGAACAGACCATCACCTTCGACAAGCTGATCGTAGCCGTTGGTCGCCGTCCAGTGACCACTGATCTGCTGGCCGCCGACAGTGGCGTGACCATCGACGAGCGTGGTTTCATCTTCGTCAACGACCAGTGCGAAACCAGCGTCCCTGGCGTCTTCGCCATCGGCGACGTGGTGCGCGGCATGATGCTGGCGCACAAGGCCTCGGAAGAGGGCATCATGGTTGTCGAGCGCATCAAGGGCCACAAAGCCCAGATGAACTACGACCTGATCCCTTCGGTTATCTACACCCACCCGGAGATTGCATGGGTCGGTAAAACCGAGCAGGCCTTGAAAGCTGAAGGCGTTGAAGTTAACGTCGGCACCTTCCCGTTCGCAGCGTCTGGCCGTGCCATGGCCGCCAACGATACCGGTGGTTTCGTCAAGGTCATCGCCGATGCCAAGACTGACCGCGTATTGGGCGTGCACGTGATTGGCCCGAGCGCCGCGGAACTGGTTCAGCAAGGCGCAATCGGCATGGAATTCGGCACCAGTGCCGAAGACCTGGGCATGATGGTCTTCTCCCATCCGACCCTGTCCGAAGCCTTGCACGAAGCTGCTCTGGCAGTGAATGGCGGCGCCATTCACGTTGCCAACCGCAAGAAGCGTTAAGACACAATAAGAAACCACGGCGGTACGGCCCGTCGTGAGTCTTGTGTGCAAGACTCACCGCGGAATGTCCGCTGGACGCAGTCTTGCGTAGCTGTACCGGTTGTCCGGAAAGGCTACGCGAGCAGCAGTCACAGGTGGTGCGGCACTTCAATAAGTGCAGCACCGATGCGCAGTACCTAACGAAGACGGTAATAAGCATGAATCTTCACGAGTATCAGGGTAAGCAGCTGTTCGCTGAATACGGCCTGCCAGTATCCACAGGTTACGCGGTAGACACCCCGGAAGCGGCAGCAGAAGCTTGCGACAAAATCGGCGGCAGCGAGTGGGTTGTCAAAGCCCAGGTTCACGCCGGTGGTCGCGGTAAAGCGGGCGGCGTTAAGTTGGTTCGCAGCAAAGAAGACGCTAAAGCATTCGCTCAACAGTGGTTGGGCAAGCGTCTGGTGACTTACCAGACTGATGCCAATGGCCAGCCAGTCACCAAAATCCTGGTTGAATCGTGCACTGATATCGCTAAAGAGCTGTACCTGGGCGCTGTCGTTGACCGTTCGAGCCGTCGCATCGTGTTCATGGCTTCCACCGAAGGTGGCGTGGACATCGAGAAGATCGCTCACGACACACCAGAAAAAATTCTCAAAGCCACCATCGATCCACTGGTAGGCGCTCAGCCATTCCAGGGTCGCGAGCTGGCATTCCAGCTGGGCCTGGAAGGCAAGCAAGTTGCTCAGTTCGCCAAGATCTTCGTAGGTCTGGCCAAGCTGTTCAAGGATCACGACCTGGCTCTGCTGGAAGTGAACCCGCTGGTGATCAAGGCTGACGGCGATCTGCATTGCCTCGACGCCAAGATCAACATCGACGCCAACGCGATGTACCGTCAGCCTAAGCTGAAGACGTTCCACGATCCGTCGCAAGACGATCCGCGCGAAGCGCACGCTGCCAAGTTCGAACTGAACTATGTAGCGCTGGAAGGCAATATCGGTTGCATGGTCAACGGTGCTGGCCTGGCCATGGGTACCATGGACATCGTCAACCTGCATGGCGGCAAACCAGCCAACTTCCTCGACGTGGGCGGCGGTGCTACCAAAGAACGCGTAACCGAAGCGTTCAAGATCATCCTGTCCGACACCAACGTCGCTGCAGTACTGGTCAACATCTTCGGCGGCATCGTTCGTTGCGACATGATTGCCGAAGGCATCATCGGTGCAGTGAAAGAAGTCGGCGTGAAAATCCCGGTTGTTGTTCGCCTTGAAGGCAACAACGCTGAGCTGGGCGCTAAAGTACTGGCAGAAAGCGGTTTGAACATCATCGCTGCAACCAGCCTGACCGACGCTGCTCAACAAGTTGTTAAAGCTGCGGAGGGCAAATAATGAGCGTCCTGATCAATAAAGACACCAAAGTTATCTGCCAGGGTATTACCGGTTCGCAAGGTAGTTTTCACACCCAGCAAGCCATCGAATACGGCACCAAGATGGTTGGTGGCGTTACCCCTGGCAAAGGCGGCACCGAGCACCTGGGCCTGCCCGTGTTCAACACCGTCAAGGACGCTGTAGAAGCCACTGGCGCTACCGCCAGCGTGATCTACGTTCCGGCTCCTTTCTGCAAGGACTCGATCCTGGAAGCAGCATTCGGCGGCATCAAGCTGATCGTCTGCATCACTGAAGGCATTCCTACCCTGGACATGCTGGATGCCAAGGTCAAGTGCGACGAGCTGGGCGTGGTCCTGATCGGCCCTAACTGCCCGGGCGTGATCACTCCAGGCGAATGCAAGATCGGCATCATGCCAGGTCACATTCACTTGCCAGGCAAGGTCGGTATCGTTTCCCGTTCCGGCACCCTGACCTACGAAGCTGTGAAGCAGACCACTGACGCCGGTTTCGGTCAGTCGACTTGCGTCGGCATCGGCGGTGACCCGATCCCAGGCTCGAACTTCATCGACATCCTGAAGCTGTTCCAGGAAGACCCGAAGACCGAAGCGATCGTAATGATCGGCGAGATCGGCGGTTCGGCTGAAGAAGAAGCGGCTGCCTATATCAAGGCACACGTGACCAAGCCGGTTGTTTCCTACATCGCGGGTGTGACTGCTCCTCCGGGCAAGCGCATGGGCCATGCTGGCGCAATCATCTCTGGCGGCAAAGGCACTGCAGACGAGAAGTTCGCTGCACTGCAAGACGCAGGCGTAAAAACCGTGCGTTCGCTGGCAGACATCGGCAAGGCCTTGGCCGAGCTGACCGGTTGGGCAGTCAAGTAAGCCTCGCGCTTAGCTGACGCTTCACCAGGCAAAGGCCACCTTCGGGTGGCCTTTGTTGTTTCTGGGGCGGGGGGCGCGAAGAGTGTGGCTATTGGAGGTGGCTTTTGTGGCGAGTGAGCTTGCTTCCGCTGGGGCGCGAAGCGGCCCTCGATTGGGTGGTCGCGGTCTATCAGGTCGACTGCGTGGCATGGTTTTTACGACTGCTTCGCAGCCGAACGGGAGCAAGCTCCCTCGCCACAAAAACCCTTCACCACCGGTGGGCTGAAAGTAAATTAGATACGTAAACGCGACACCGAAATGTCGCGCATCGGAATGTTTGCCCCTTAACAGTGCGTTTGCGGGACAAATTCGTTAGGCTAGCCGCCATTTTGCGACAGCCGCCCACAAGGCAGCCGCTTGCTCAAAGGGTCGGTCCCATACGGATCGACAGCATTTCCCTCACCCTTCAGGGAAATCCCCCTCTAAATTACGATTCAGCAGTGTGGTATTTCCTTAATGAAAGTGTTGAAAGGCCAGGACATTCTGGCACTGGGTTTCATGACATTTGCCCTGTTCGTCGGGGCCGGCAACATCATCTTCCCGCCTATCGTCGGTTTGCAGTCCGGGCCTCACGTTTGGATGGCGGCGCTGGGTTTCCTGATTACCGCCGTGGGCCTGCCGGTTATCACCGTGGTGGCGCTGGCCAAGGTCGGCGGCGCCATGGACGCCTTGAGCAGCCCGATCGGCAAGATCGCCGGCGGTTTGCTGGCTGCGGCGTGCTACCTGGCCGTCGGCCCGCTGTTCGCCACACCGCGCACCGCTACCGTATCCTTCGAAGTCGGCCTGGCGCCGCTCACCGGCGAAAGCCCGCTGGCGCTGTTCATCTACAGCGCGGTGTATTTCCTGCTGGTGTTCTTCATCTCGCTGTACCCCGGCCGCCTGCTGGACACCGTCGGGCGTTTTCTCGCGCCGCTGAAGATCATCGCCCTGGCCGTGCTCGGCATCGCCGCGTTTGCCTTGCCCGCCGGTGACATCGGCGTCGCCACCCCGGAATACGTCGCGGCACCGTTCTCCCAGGGCTTCATCAATGGCTACCTGACCATGGATACCTTAGGGGCGCTGGTGTTCGGCATCGTCATCGTCAATGCCATTCGCTCCCGGGGCGTCGACTCGCCAGCGCTGATCACCCGCTACGCCATCATTGCCGGCCTGATCGCCGGAGTAGGGCTGGCGCTGGTGTATGTCAGCCTGTTTCGCCTCGGCTCCGGCAGCCATGAAGTCGCGGCCGGCGCCACCAACGGCGCGGCGGTGTTGCACGCCTACGTGCAGCATACGTTCGGCTCCCTGGGCAGCGGCTTCCTGGCGGTACTGATCTCGCTGGCCTGCCTGGTCACCGCGGTCGGCCTGACCTGTGCTTGCGCCGAATACTTCAGCCGCGTGTTGCCGCTGTCGTACAAAACCCTGGTGATCATCCTGGCGGCGTTCTCGTTGCTGGTGTCCAACCTGGGGCTGACCAAACTGATCGCGTTCTCTATCCCGGTCCTCACTGCGATCTACCCGCCGTGCATCGTTTTGGTAGCGCTGAGCTTCTGCAAGGACTTCTGGCTCGATCAACGGCGCATCGTCGGCCCGGTGATGCTGGTGTCGTTCCTGTTCGGCCTGATCGATGCCCTTAAAGGTGCCGGGCTGGCGGCCTGGATGCCGTCGCAGTTATTGAACCTGCCGCTGAGTGAGCAAGGCCTGGCGTGGTTGGTGCCGTCGGTGATGACCCTGGTGGTCGCTGTGGTCTGCGATCGCTTGCTGGGCAAGCGTAGCGAAGCGTTGGCCTGAAGGCCCTTTCCTGCCACGAGCGGGTACGTCACGGAACGCAAAAATGCCCCGCATCCACCGATGCGGGGCATTTTGTTATGGGCGTTATGGTCTATACCTCTACACAAGCGTCCATGCCTGAAGTGACCAAGGAGAGTTGATGAGTATTCCGTTCTGGTGCGTGTTGATCAGTGCCTTGTTGATCTTCGTCGCCAAGATCCCAGTGGCCAAGGCGATGAACGATCAGGGGGGCTACGACAACCACCTGCCGCGGCAACAACAGGCGCAACTCACAGGCTTTGGTGCTCGCGCATTGGCGGCGCATCAGAACAGCTTCGAGGCATTCATGCTGTTTGCGGTGGGCGTGTTGATGGCCCACACCACGCAAACTCAGGGGTGGTTAATTGATTGGCTGGCTATCATCTTTGTCATTGCCCGCGTGCTTTATCTGCTGTGTTACTGGACCGATCTGGCTTGGCAGCGAAGTCTGATGTGGCTGGTGGGGTTAGTCTGTTCGCTGTTATTGATGATTAGTCCGACTTTTAGAACCGTTTTGCTCTAAACCGTTGGCTGGCAAAACCAATGGACAAAAGAAAACCCGCATTAAGCGGGTTTTCTTTTAAACGACTAAAACCAGATTAGTTGGTCTTAGGTGCGGCTTCTTTAGCCGCTGCTTCGTTCGATTCAGCCTGAGCTTTGGCGGCTTCAGCGTTTTCTTTCGCAGCGTCGTTCACTTTATCCTGTGCTTTGTTCATGTCTTGCTGAGCTTGCTCAGCATGTTGGTTAGCATCTTGAGCTTTGTCCTCGGATTTTTTATCGCAGGCTGCGAGACCGAGGGAAGCGGTCAACATCAAGGCAATAGCTAAAGTCTTCTGCATGGGGTGTTTCTCCTTATGGAAAATAACTACTGGCCTTTCGAGCACAGCCCTCAAGCTTAAGTTCCTCAAATCGTTCAGATATATAAGTTTATCAAGGTGCGGAACTTTCACCGTTGCGCGAGCTACTTCACCGGGACATTAAGCAGAGAGTTGAACCAATGCCGGAAAACCCCGTTTTTGAGCGTGCGACACGGTTTCTGTCAGCCTTACGCCATTGTCAGGTGCTCGGCTTGCGCCTGCATAGCGCCAGCGCGGACGGACTAACGGTCGTGTTGCCGTACAGCCTGCAGATCGTCGGTAACCCGCAAACCGGGGTCATTCACGGCGGCGCACTGACCTCGCTGATGGACACCGCGTGCGGCATGTCGACCTTGTGCGTGTTGCCGCAATTCGAAGTGTGCCCGACCCTGGACTTGCGCATCGACTACATGCACCCGGCCGAACCGCATAAAGATGTGTATGGATTCGCTCAATGCTACCGAGTCACCAGTGACGTAATCTTCGCCCGTGGCTTTGCCTACCAGGACGATCCCGAGCAACCGATTGCCCACGTGGTCGGCACCTTTATGCGTTTGGGCGCCGCCGTCAAAGGCACCAAAGGATTTGGCGGTGTCATTGCCGGAGGCAAGCCATGAGCGATCAACTGCAAACCCAACTGCAGCAAGCCCACGAACGGGGCGATTACGCGGCGTTGCTAGCACTGATTCCCTACGCGAAGCTGATTGGCGTGGAGTGCTCGCGCCTCGGCGATGAATTGTTGTTCTGCCTGCCTGCCAACAAAGACAACATTGGTAACCCTTTGCTGCCAGCCATCCACGGCGGGGTGATCGCCGGTTTCATGGAACTGGCCGCCGCCCTGCATTTGATGCTGGCCAGCGGTTCGCCGGGGGTTCCGAAGATCATCGATTTCTCCCTTGATTACCTGCGCGCCGGGCAGTTTCGCGACACCTACGCCAAGTGCCAGGTCTGCCGCCAGGGTCGACGGGTGGCCAACGTTGCGGTCACGGCGTGGCAGAGTACCGAGGCCGAACCGATCGCCACGGCCCGTGCACATTTCAAGATCGAGGAGCCTGCCGGCCCTTGAAATCCTGAACGCTGCCCCCAACTCTGATGACAACCCGCCGTCACCCCCTCTGGGTCACGGCTTATGCCATCTGATTGGAGTTTGATGACCATGAGTGTGGAAACTCAAAAGGAAACCCTGGGCTTCCAGACCGAGGTGAAGCAACTGCTGCACCTCATGATCCATTCGCTGTATTCCAACAAGGAAATCTTCCTTCGCGAATTGATCTCGAACGCCTCTGACGCTGTCGACAAATTACGCTTCGAAGCCCTGTCCAAGCCTGAACTGCTGGAAGGTGGCGCCGACGCCCTGAAAATCCGCGTGAGCTTCGACAAGGACGCCAAGACCGTCACCCTCGAAGACAACGGTATCGGCATGAACCGCGACGATGTGATTACCCACCTGGGTACCATCGCCAAGTCGGGCACCGCCGATTTCATGAAGAACCTCTCGGGCGACCAAAAGAAAGATTCGCACCTGATCGGCCAGTTCGGCGTGGGCTTCTACTCGGCGTTTATCGTTGCCGACAAGGTCGACGTCTATAGCCGTCGTGCCGGCACCGACGCCAGCGAAGGCGTGCACTGGTCGTCGAAAGGCGAGGGCGAGTTTGAAGTCGCCAACGTCGAGAAGGCCGAGCGCGGTACCCGCATCGTCCTGCACCTGAAGTCCGGCGAAGACGAATTCGCCGATGGCTGGCGCCTGCGCAACATCATCAAGAAGTACTCCGACCACATCGCCTTGCCGATCGAGCTGCCGAAAGAAGTCGCGGCCGCTGAAGGCGAGGAGGCACCGGCCGTTGAATGGGAAACCGTCAACCGCGCCAGTGCCTTGTGGACCCGTCCGCGTACTGAAGTGAAGGACGAGGAATATCAGGAGTTCTACAAGCACATCGCTCACGATTATGAAAACCCGCTGAGCTGGAGCCATAACAAGGTCGAAGGCAAGCTGGAATACAGCTCGCTGCTGTACGTGCCGGCCCGCGCGCCGTTCGACCTGTATCAGCGTGAAGCGCCGAAAGGCCTGAAGCTGTACGTGCAGCGCGTGTTCGTCATGGACCAGGCCGAGTCGTTCCTGCCGTTGTACCTGCGCTTCATCAAGGGCGTGGTCGACTCCAACGACCTGTCGCTGAACGTGTCGCGGGAAATCCTGCAGAAAGACCCGATCATCGACTCGATGAAGTCGGCGCTGACCAAGCGCGTGCTCGACATGCTGGAAAAACTCGCGAAGAACGAGCCTGAGCAATACAAAGGCTTCTGGAAAAACTTCGGCCAGGTCATGAAAGAAGGCCCGGCAGAAGACTTCGCCAACAAAGAGAAAATCGCCGGCTTGCTGCGTTTTGCATCTACCTCGGGTGAGGACGGCGAGCAAGTGGTGGGCCTGGCTGATTACCTGGCTCGCGCCAAGGAAGGTCAGGACAAGATCTACTACCTGACCGGTGAAACCTACGCGCAGGTCAAGAACAGCCCGCACCTGGAAGTCTTCCGCAAGAAAGGCATCGAAGTGCTGCTGCTGACCGACCGTATCGACGAGTGGCTGATGAGCTACCTCAGCGAGTTCGACGGCAAGAGCTTCGTCGACGTGGCGCGCGGTGATCTCGATCTGGGCAATCTTGATTCGGAAGAAGACAAGAAAGCCGCAGAAGAAGTCGCCAAGTCCAAAGAAGGTCTGGTCGAGCGTCTGAAAACCGCGCTGGGCGATTCGGTTGCCGAAGTGCGGGTTTCCCATCGTTTGACCGACTCCCCGGCGATCCTCGCCATCGGCGAGCAGGACCTGGGCTTGCAGATGCGTCAGATCCTCGAAGCCAGCGGGCAGAAGGTGCCGGATTCGAAGCCGATCTTCGAATTCAACCCGACCCACCCGCTGATCGGCAAACTCGATGGCGAGCAGAGCGACGAGCGCTTCGGCGACCTGGCGCACATTCTGTTCGATCAGGCCGCACTGGCAGCGGGCGACAGCTTGAAAGATCCGGCTGCCTATGTGCAGCGGCTGAACAAGCTGCTGGTTGAACTGTCGGTTTAATCAGGTTTTAGAAAAACCCGCTTCGGCGGGTTTTTTCGTTCTGGTGTTTACAGATTAGGAGTCAGGAAATGAGTCAGATCACTGTGCGTTCCATTGCTTATCAGATTGACGGCCAGACCTATGAAAGCCGTTTGGCCTTCGACACCGAACACAAGGGCCCGCTGCCTGGGCTGCTGATGGCGCCGAACTGGATGGGCGTCAGCGCCGGGGCGGAAGACATTGCCAAGTCGGTCGCGGCCAAGGGCTATGTGGTGTTGATCGCCGACCTCTACGGGCAAACCGTGCGGCCGAGCAACAATGACCAGGCGGGCGCGGCGATGATGCCGTTAAAGGACGACCGGGCCTTGCTGCGCAAGCGCATGCAAGTCGCGTTCGAGCATCTGCAGAGCCAGGGCGAAGCGGCGGTGGACACCTCGAAACTGGCGACCTTCGGCTTCTGCTTTGGCGGCTGCTGCGCACTCGAGTTCGCCCGTACCGGTGCGCCGGTGCAAGCTGCGGTGTCGTTCCACGGCACCCTCGACACGCCGAATGCCAGCGACGCCAACAACATCAAGGGCAAGGTTCTGGTGCTGCACGGCGCCTCCGACCCGCTGGTGCCGAAAGAACAACTGCCGGCCTTCGAAGACGAAATGAACGCCGCTGGCGTGGACTGGCAACTGCTCAGCTACGGCGGTGCGTTTCACTCGTTTACCGACAAACACGCCAACGTGCCGGGCATGATGATGTACGACGCCAAAGTCGCAGCTCGGGCGTTTACCTCGATGCACAACCTGCTGGATGAAGTGTTCAAGGGTTGAGATTGAGCGGGCGGTACAAGTACCGCGCTATTCGCGAGCAAGCTCGATCCCACAAGTGGATGAATCCTAAAGTGGGAGCGAGCCTGCTCGCGAAGGTGGCCTGACAGGAACCCGTGCGTTCAGGGCAGTTCAATCCGTTCAACTTCCCCCGGCACCGTTGGCCAATCCCGTGCCGCCCAGCGCCGACGGGCTTCATCGATTGCCGCCGGATCACTGGCAACAAAATTCCAGTTGATCCGCCGTGGTCCATCCAATGGCGCACCGCCAAACAGCACGGCGTGGCAATCGATCTCGGCAAACAGGCTCATTTCCTCCCCGGCCGGCAACACCACCAGCGAATGCGGTTCTACGCGCTCACCATCGAGTTGCGCGTCCCCGCTGAGCACGTACAGCGCTCGTTCTTCATGTTCTGTGGGAATCAGCAAAGTGGTTGCGGTTTGCAGCCGCAGCTCCGCATACAACGTAGGCGACAGCACCGGTACCGGCGATTCCAGGCAGAACCCCGAGCCGGCAATCATCCTGATTTGCACCCCGAGGTTATCGCTGACCGGCAACGTCGCGGCCGGGTGGTGGCTGTAATGCCCCGGGCCTTGTTCATGCGCCTGAGGCGAGGCCAGCCACACCTGCAAACCGTGCATCGTGAACCCACTGTTTTTCAGCGCTTCTGGCGTGCGCTCGACGTGGGCGATGGCGCTGCCGGCGGTCATCCAGCTGACGTCGCCGCTGTCGACCACTTGATCAGAGCCAAGGCTGTCCTTGTGTTGGACTTGCCCTTGGAACAAGTAGGTCAGGGTCGACAGACCGATGTGTGGATGCTGGCGGATATCCATGCCTTTGCCCGCCGGATAACGGGTCTCGAGCATGTGATCAAAAAACACGAAAGGCCCGACGCTGCGGCATTTGGCGGAAGGCAATGGGCGAAGAATCGGCTGGCCTTCGACGTCTTCGGCGCGGGGACGGATGACGAGGGGAATGTTCATGCGGACTACCAGGCTAAGCGGGAGATGCCGTGCAGCATACCCCGCTTGCGCACAGGTTGCCGCTACTGGCTGAACGCGCCTTCGGAAAGGTGCGTCTCGACGCTGATTTCAGCGGTGGTCATCAGCTTGTGAATCGGGCAGCGATCGGCGACGCGATGCAGTTCTTCACGCTGGGCATCGGTCAAAACGCCCTTGAGGGTAAGCTTCACGTGCAGAGCATATTTGCCTTTCTGCTCTTCGCTGTTGTCGCGCTTGACCTCGACCGTGACTCCGGTCAGCGGAATGTCTTTCTTTTTCGCATACATCTTCAAGGTGATGGCCTTGCACGTGCCGAGCGCGGCATCGAAGTAATCGTGTGGCTCCGGCGCCGAACCGTCGCCACCGACTGATTTCGGCGCATCGGCAAACAGTTCGTGGTCATCGATCTCGACGCTGTGACGCAGGCCATCGCTGGAAACGGTATTGACGGTAACGGACATGGGAAACCTCGCGGGCAGTAGGAAAAGTCATTCGATCAAAAAAGACTTCGCAGTTATAGAACATTACGCGCGTATCGCGTTCCACTTTCGTCGCTGCTGAACCCCGTTGCGCACCGTGCGGTCTACGCTGTTCCTACCTGCTGGAGATCCCACGTGCCCTTTATTCGCTTGAGCCTTGCCTGCCTGCTGGCGTACTCCGTCACGCAGGCCAGTGCCCGCGAGTATCGTTACAGCGACGCGCACCTGCATTACGTGGATTTCTTCCAGGAATCGGCCGGCATGCCCAAGCTGCTCAAGGCGATGGCGGATAATCGAATCGAGCATGTGATGATTTCCGGCATTCCAGTGGCGAAGAAATGGCACGAAGACGAACCCAAACGTCCGCGTTACTACGCCGGCGATGACGCGGACGCCTATTGGTACAGCGCCACTGACGTGATCGTCGCGGCGGCGGTGAACAAGCTTCCCACAGAACAGCGCCGGTTCTTCCACCCGTTTCTGTCGGGCTTCAACCCTAACGACAAGAATTCCGACGCGCACATCCAGCGCATGCTCGATCTCAACCCGGGACTGTGGCAGGGCATCGGTGAAGTGTTTACCCGGCACGATGACCTTACGGCCCTGACCTCCGGCGACACGCCGCGGGCGAACAACGAGGCAATGACGCGCATTTATCACCTGGCCGCGGAGAACGATTTGCCGGTGATGCTGCATTCCAACATCACCTCCAAGCGCGAAAGAAATCCGCTGTATCTGGCAGAGATGGAAGAGCCGCTGCGCAATCATCCGCATACCCGATTTATCTGGGCGCATGCGGGCACCAGCCACGAGATTCACCGGCATCAGACGCGGCTGGATTTTCTGCTGCCGACATTGAACCGGATGCTAGAGACCTATCCCAACCTGTTCATCGACCTGTCTTGGAGCCTGCTCACCCCCTATTTGCTGGACGAGCAGGGCAAGCCTCGGCAAGAGTGGCTTACGCTGGTAGAGCGCTTTCCGGAGCGCTTCATGCTGGGGTCAGACGTTGTCGGGCGATTTAACAAGCTTGGTCAGGAAATGCACAGCTTCGATCCGTTCCTCGACGCCTTGCCCGAAGACGTCGCCCGCAAGGTCGCGCGGGATAACTTTCTGGCCGTGCTCCCGCGGTCAGCTCCGAGGTAGCCGTGGCGCATGCTCGGCCAGCAACTCGACCACCCAGTCGATGAACACCCGCAGTGGCTTGCGCACATACCGGTTGGGCGAATACGCGACGTAGAGCGGCATCGGCTCAATCCGCCAATCGCTAAATAGCCGTACCAGCGCACCCTGTTCAGCGTGCGCCTTGGCCATGTAATCCGGCAGCCACAGCACGCCAAGACCTGCCAGCCCGGCGGTCAGGTAGGCGTTGCCGTCATCGATCGCCAGCACGTGGCGGCCATTGATGTTCAGGCGCTCGTCGCCTCTATACAGGGTGTACGGCAGTGGGTTGTCCCAGCGGTAGCGAACGATGCGATGGCTGGCCTCCAGCAGTTCATCCGGGTGTAGCGGTGTGCCGGCCCGCGCCAGGTAGGAGGGCGCGGCATACACGCCCAGTTGCAAATCGCCGACGTGGCGCGCCACCAGTGAAGCATCCTTGACCTCACCGCCACGCACCACGCAATCGACGTTGTCGCCGATCAAATCGACCTGGCGATCACTGGCGCCCAAGTCGAGCTGGATATCAGGGAAACGGTCGAAGAAGCCGGGCAATGCCGGCACCAGCAGGATATTGGCGAATGGGGCCGGCACATCGACCCGCAGCAAACCACGGGGCGCAGTGGAGGCGCCGGGCAGGTTGCCTTCAATGTCTTCAAGATCGGCGAGCAGACGCACCACGCGTTCGTAATAAGCTGCTCCGTCGGTGGTGACGTTGACCTTGCGCGTGGTGCGGTTGAGCAGCTTGATGCGCAAATGCGCCTCCAATTGCTGCACCAGTTGCGTCACCGTGGTCCGGCTGATCCCCAGATTTTCCGCGGCCTTGGTAAAGCTGCCTGCTTCCACTACCCGGACAAACGCCCGCATGCCGTCAAACCTGTCCACGTTCGCGCTCCAGTGCTTTGTTTGGATTGTACAAACAGTGTTGTTGGATTTCTCAGGTTTATCCAAATAAACCGAGCGCCTACAGTGCCTCAATCAATCCACACGAGGAGCACCCGCCATGAGCATACGTGACGCTGTTTTCCCCACCGGTCGGCAGGACCTCTACACGGCCCATGCCTATTCCGCCGCGATCAGATCCGGCGATCTGCTGTTTGTTTCCGGCCAAGTGGGCAGCCGCGAAGATGGCTCACCGGAGCCTGACTTCGAAGCACAGGTCCGACGAGCCTTCGACAATCTCCAGGCGACGCTGAAAGCAGGGGGATGCGGGCTCGACGATATCGTCGATGTGACGTCTTTCCACACCGATCCAGAAAACCAGTTTGGCACCGTCCTGACCGTGAAAGGCGAGGTGTTCCCGGCAGCGCCATATCCGAACTGGACAGCGATTGGCGTCAACTGGCTCGCGGGGTTCGATTTCGAGATCAAGGTGATCGCGCGGATTCCCGCCTGATCTGATTTGCGAACCGTGAAATGAAAAACGCCCCGAACCAGTCGGGGCGTTTTTCATGTGGTGAGTAGCGGGGCGTGTGTTACTTGCCCTGCCAGCGTTTCAGCACCAGGGTAGCGTTGGTGCCACCGAAGCCGAAGCTGTTGCTCATCACGGTGTTGATGGTGGCGTTTTCGCGAGTCTCGGTGAGGATCGGCATATCGGCCACGGCCGGGTCCAGCTCGTCGATGTTGGCAGAACCGGCCATGAAGTTGCCTTCCATCATCAGCATGCAGTAGATCGCTTCATGAACGCCGGCGGCGCCCAGGGAGTGACCGGACAGGCTCTTGGTGGAACTGATGGCCGGGGCCTTGTCACCGAACAGCTTGCGTATGCCTTCCATTTCCTTGACGTCGCCGACAGGGGTGGAAGTGCCGTGGGTGTTCAGGTAATCGATCGGCGTATCCACGGTGGACATGGCCATTTCCATGCAGCGAATTGCGCCTTCGCCGCTTGGAGCCACCATGTCGTAGCCGTCGGAGGTTGCACCGTAGCCAACGATTTCCGCGTAGATTTTCGCACCGCGGGCCAGTGCGTGTTCCAGCTCCTCAACCACCACCATGCCGCCGCCGCCGGCGATGACGAAACCGTCGCGCTTGGAATCGTAGGCGCGGGAGGCTTTTTCCGGGGTGTCGTTGTATTTGCTGGACAGGGCGCCCATGGCGTCGAACAGGAACGACTGGCTCCAGTGCTCTTCTTCACCGCCGCCGGCGAACACGATGTCCTGCTTGCCCATCTGGATCTGTTCCATGGCGGTACCGATGCAGTGAGCACTGGTGGCGCAGGCAGACGCGATGGAATAGTTCAGGCCCTTGATCTTGAACGGCGTGGCCAGGCAAGCGGAAACGGTGCTGCTCATGGTCCGGGTGACGTAGTAAGGCAGGACTTTCTTGATGCCTTTCTCGCGCAGAATGTCCAGCGCCTCCATCTGGTTCAGCGTGGACGCACCGCCGGAGCCGGCGATCAGGCCGGTACGCGTGTTGGACACCTGATCTTCGGTCAGGCCGGAGTCTTCCACGGCGCGCTGCATAGCCACATAGGCGTACGCCGCAGCCTGGCCCACGAAGCGGAAAGTCTTGCGATCGATCAATTCTTTGAGCGGCAGGCTTTTGTCAATGGAACCGGAAACCTGACTCTGCAGACCCATTTCAGCATATTCCGGGTTGAACCGGATGCCAGGGCGGCTTGCACGCAGGTTAGCGGAGACGGTCTCTTTGTCATTGCCCAGGCACGAAACGATGCCCAGACCAGTGATAACGACGCGGCGCATGCGAATAACCCTTAGAAGTTGTCAGTGGAGGTGAAAACGCCGACCCGGAGGCCTTCGGCGGTGTAGATCTCGCGGCCATCGACACTGACCGAACCGTCGGCGATGGCCAGGTTCAGCTTGCCCTTGAGCACGCGTTTGATCTGAATGTTGTACGTGACTTTCTTGGCGGTCGGCAGGACCTGGCCAAAGAACTTCACTTCGCCCGATCCCAGGGCGCGGCCGCGGCCCGGCAGACCTTGCCAGCCGAGGAAGAAGCCAACCAGTTGCCACATGGCGTCGAGGCCCAGGCAGCCCGGCATCACCGGATCGCCTTCGAAATGGCAGGCGAAGAACCACAGGTCCGGGGTGATATCCAGCTCGGCGACCAATTCACCTTTGCCGTACTTGCCACCCTCTTCGCTGATGTGGGTGATGCGATCCACCATCAGCATGTTCGGGGCGGGCAGTTGCGCGTTACCTGGGCCGAACAGCTCACCGCGACTGCAGCGCAGCAGATCTTCCCGGGTAAAGGCGTGTTGTTTGGTCATGCGAGCTCCTCAATAATCCCATGCGGCAGGTGGGGCAAATCTTCCCGGCCGATCGACGCATTCACGCCTCGTACCGGTAGCCTACTCATAGACTATTGCGTTGTGGTGAAAGTCACAGCACCAAGGACATGAAAGTACACTTGTGCACTGAAATAATTATTCAAGCCCCTTTTCGGGCCTGTTCGGGTGCCTAAGACTGCCGCACTTTCGCTTTTCATGCCAGTCACAGATGGTCGAAAGCGCGGTTCTACTGCACCCAGCGCTGCAGAATTTGTTGCAGGTCTGTGCGTTTGAACGGCTTGGCGAGGTAATCGTTCATGCCTGCCGACAAACAGACTTCGCGGTCGCCCTGTAAGGCGTTGGCGGTCAACGCAATGATCGGCACGTCGCGGCAACCGGGCAATTGGCGGATCTGCCGGGTCGCCTCATAACCGTCAATGATTGGCAGTCGGCAGTCCATCAGGATTGCTTCGTAGATCAGGCTTTCTGCACTGTGCACCGCTTGCGCGCCGTCGGTGGCGACGCTGACGGTAAAGCCGAGGCTGCGCAACATGGCTTCGATCACGGTCTGGTTGACCGGGTTGTCTTCCACCAGCAACACATGCCGCCCGGCGCCCAGGCCGTTGTTTTTCGGCGCTTTGACGGAAGTCACCGGCAAGCTGTGCTGATACAACGCCAGTGGGATCTCCAGGGTGAACACCGAACCCAGGCCTTCTTCACTTTGCGCCCGCAAAGTGCCGCCCATGCGTTCGGCCAAGGTGCGGGCGATCGGCAAACCGAGGCCGGTGCCGCCGTAGCGCCGGGAAATCGAACTGTCAGCCTGCTGGAAGGCGTCGAACATCTTGTCCAGGCTCTCGGCGGGAATGCCGATGCCGCTGTCGCGCACGGTGCAGGTGAACCACAACAATTGGTGATCCAGCGATTGCCACTGTGATTCGATCGACACGCGGCCCTGCTCAGTGAATTTCAAGGCGTTGCCGATCAGGTTGACCAGAATCTGCCGGATGCGCGTTGGATCGCCCTGCACCTGCAAGGCCTGCATGTCTTGCGGCACGCTCAGCTCCAGCGCCAGGCCACGCTGCGCGGCGCTGTGCTGGAAAGCCTGGGCGCAGCTGGCGATCAGCTCACTGAGGTTAAACGGAATGTGCTCCAGTTCCAGGGCCGCGCGTTCGATGCGCGAGAAATCGAGAATGTCGTTGATGACCTTTAATAAATGCTCCGTGGATTCCGAGGCGAGGGCGGCGTATTCCACCTGTTCGTCGGTCATCTCGGTAGTTTCCAGCAACTGCAACATGCCCAGCACGCCATTCATGGGCGTGCGCAGTTCGTGGCTCATCATCGCCAGGAAATCGGATTTGGCGTTGTTGGCTTTTTCTGCTTCTTCGCGGGTCTTGATCAATTGCGCCATGGCTTGCTGCTGTTCGCGACTGGCCTGTTCAAGGCCCGCCGCGAGGTTATTGATGTGTTGTGACAAGGCGCCCAACTCGGCATCGTCGACGATCGGCAACGGCCTGCTGTAGTCGCCTTGCTGGATCGCCTTGACCGCGTCGCCGATGTCGCGGATCGGCTGCGCCAGCCCACCGGCCAGACGCCGGGCGATCAGGAAGGTGAACAGCAGCGCAAACAGCGCCAGGATCCCGGCCTTGAGCAGGATCTCCTGCTGGCGCTGGCTGAAGGCATCGCTGGACAGGCCAACGATCACCCGCCCCAGATAGTCTTCGCCGCCGGTCCCGACCTTGATCGGGCTGTCTTGTAGAAAATCACTACTCAGACGAATCCGCTGCAAGCGCACCGGTGCCTGGAACACTTCGACCTGCTGCGAGCGGTCATGGGTTTCCGACGGTTGCTCGACGTACACCAGAATCCGGTTGGCGCTGTCCTGCACTTCCAGAAAGCGCACGTGCGGCGTGGCCAGCGTGGCTTTGAGCAAGCTATCGAGCACTTCGTTGTTGCCGGAAATCACCCCGTATTCCGTAGCCGGTGCCAACTGGTTGGCGATCAACTGGCCGGTGTGATTGAGCTCCTGGCGCAAATCCTGGATGCGCACAAAGGTAAAGAAGCTGATCAGCAGCAAGGTCAACAGCAGGGCTGGGCCCACGGCAATCAATTGCGTGCGGGTGCTGATGTCCAGGCGACGGCGCAGGATCATGGACGGTTTTCTCCTTCGGCCAACTCGGTGGCAACAGCGAGTTCGTCAATGGGTTCGATCCCTAATGAACGAGCGACCTGTGGATTACTCAAGACTTTGAAATGCGGAGAATAGAGGCTGCGCGGCCAATTCAGCGGCGGCAGGTCGAGCAGGTTGTCGAGGGTTGCCAGCCAGTCGGCCTGATCGCTGTAACTGCTGGCCAGGCTGCCGGCGCGGACGAAACCGGCGTTCGGTCCCACCAGCGCGACCTCCCGGGCGTAACTGCTGAGCAACAGGTTTTTCGCGGTTTTCGGGTTGAACAGGTCGGGATCGTCGACGCCGAGCAACACATCGCTGCGGTCCAGCAGTTTCTTGAGTGGTTGGCTGTCCTGAGTGTTTTCCCAAGGTTCGGCGACGATTTCCAGGTTCAGCGAGAGGGCGGCGAGGCGCAGTTCGCTGAGCAGGAATTCACTGTGCCGGTCGTACAGCACGCCGACCCGCCGCACTTGCGGCATCAGCGTCTGGATCAGGTTCAATTGCCGGTGGGGCGCGGGATCACTCCACAGCAAGCTCAAGAACGGCGGCACATTGACCCCGAGGCGCTGCCGAGCTTGCAAGCGACTGATGCGCAGCACCAGGGCCGACGGGCCGGCGCTGTCTTGCACGCGCCACTCCAGGCTCGGCAGGTCGAGCAGAATCAGGCGTGTGGCCGGATTCAACTGGCCGGGCGGGGTGAGATTGGCCAGCGGCAGGAAGCGGACCGTGTCGTCGGGGCGCAACGCTCTCAGCGCCTGGGTAAACGACTGCACGCCGGCGGTGTCTTCGCCGGCCACCAGCAATATGTCCGCGGCTCGGGCGGTCGAGCTGAATAACGCGGCCCACCACAGACACAACACGCCGAGCCAGAGGCATAGCGTGGAGGCCTTGCGGGACGGGGCGGCTGGCATGATCAGAAGACGCGCCCCGCAGGTGGGCGGCCGGGCACCACCAATATCAGCGATGAACGAGGGAAAACAGATCCAATAGACACGGCACAGCCTTGAACGCAGGGGAATGGCGGGCATGTTAACCGAGCCGCTCGAGTTTTCCAGTGACGATGCCGGCATTTTCGCTGGTTTTGCAGGTCTTCTTTCTACAACCGCCGGTAATTGCCGCCGGGGCTGGCCGCGACTGGGCCGCTCCGTATAATGCCGGCATCGCCACTGGTATGGATTAACGGATTGCATATGACTGAACAGCGCCCGATCGCGGTCCTGGGAGGCGGAAGTTTTGGAACCGCCGTGGCCAATCTGTTGGCCGAAAACGGTCATCAGGTCCGGCAATGGATGCGTGACCCCGAGCAGGCCGAGGCCATCCGGGTCCATCGCGAAAACCCGCGCTACCTCAAAGGCATCAAGATCCTGCCGGGGGTGGAGCCGGTCACCGATTTGCTTTCCACGCTCGACGCTTGCGATCTGTGCTTCGTCGCCCTGCCGTCCAGCGCCTTGCGCGCGGTGCTGGGGCCGCATGCCGAGCGCTTGAGCGGCAAATTGCTGGTGAGCCTGACCAAAGGCATCGAAGCCCAGTCCTTCAAGTTAATGAGTGAAATCCTTGAAGAAATCGCCCCGCAGGCGCGTATCGGCGTGCTGTCCGGGCCGAACCTGGCCCGGGAAATCGCCGAACACGCGCTGACCGCCACGGTGGTCGCCAGCGAAGACGAAGAACTGTGCCAGCGCGTGCAAGCAGCGCTGCACGGCCGCACCTTCCGCGTCTACGCCAGCGCCGACCGCTTCGGCGTGGAGTTGGGCGGGGCGCTGAAAAACGTCTACGCCATCATCGCCGGCATGGCCGTGGCGCTGGGCATGGGCGAAAACACCAAGAGCATGCTGATCACCCGTGCCCTGGCGGAAATGACCCGGTTCGCGGTGAATCAGGGCGCCAACCCGATGACCTTTCTTGGCCTGGCCGGTGTCGGCGATCTGATCGTCACCTGTTCATCGCCCAAGAGCCGCAACTACCAGGTCGGCTTCGCTCTCGGCCAGGGCTTGAGCCTGGAAGAGTCCGTGACCCGGCTGGGCGAAGTCGCTGAAGGGGTCAACACCCTCAAAGTGCTCAAGGCCAAGGCTCAGGACGTCGGCGTCTACATGCCGCTGGTCGCCGGGCTGCACGCCATCCTGTTTGAAGGGCGCACGCTGGAGCAGGTAATTGAACTGCTGATGCGCGCCGAACCGAAAACTGACGTCGACTTTATTTCCACCAGCGGTTTCAACTGAGACCGGGAGCCCGAGATGAGTGATCCGAAAGTAGAAGCCAAGTATGAATCCATTCTGCTGCGTGTACTGTGGATGGTGATTTACCTGGTGGTGTGGCAGGTGGCGCAATTTGTCCTTGGCGCCGTGGTGCTGGTGCAATTGGTGTATCGGCTGTTCTACGGCGCGCCGAGCCTGACGCTGATGAATTTCGGCGACAGCCTGAGCCAGTTTCTGGCGCAGATCGGTCGTTTCGGCACTTTCCACAGTGACCAGAAACCCTGGCCATTCGCCGACTGGCCGACGCCGCGCGTCCCGGAAGGAGAAACCCCGCACGTGGTGCCACCAGCCGCCCATCCGGTCCGCGATGAGGAGCCCAAGCTATGAAACTCTGGATCTTGCGTCATGGTGAAGCCGTGCCCCACGGCTCGGGGCCGGATTCCGAACGCGCCTTGACCGATCATGGTCGTGAGGAGGTGCTGCGTAGCGCCGTCGAGTTGCTCGGCCAGCCAATCACAGCGATCTACGCCAGCCCTTATCTGCGCGCCCAGCAGACTGCGGAAATCGTCCGCGATGTGCTGAATTTCGCGCCGGAGATTCGTACGGTGGACTGGCTGACCCCGGATAACCGCCCGCAAGCGGTGGCTGAGCAGTTGGTGTCGGTGGATGGCGCATTACTGGTCAGTCATAACCCGTTGGTGGGCACATTGCTGGGTTATTTACAGCACGGTCATGTGCAAGAGCCTGAGAACGTGAAGACTGCAGGGTTGGCTGAATTGGAAGGGGATGAGTTGCTGGTGGGGGCGATGAAGCTCAACGGGATCAAACACCCGTAGTTTTTTGTCGGCAGTGCCATACCCGGTGGAAGCGAGTCGGCTCCGGGCGGCGTTCCGACGAAGGCGCCGAGCCTGCTGACGAGTAAATTGCGCATGTCCCCAAACTCTGTGGGAGCTGCGGTGCGACGATTCGACTTGCCAGCGATGACTTCTGTTCAGGCACTAGAGAGTTGGCAGGTGTACATATCCATTCCTTAGGTGATGGCCTCTAT
>NZ_JAVLSB010000001.1:0-88150 GCF_031583775.1 Pseudomonas rhizozeae | reverse complement strand
CGGCCAGGGATGGCCGATGGCGGCGGGCCCACGGAGCAAGGCCGGAGTGAGGGCATGCCGAGCCTAAGCGAGGCACCGAATGGAGGGGATGAAAGCCTTTGGTTACTTTGGGCTTTTCAAAGTGACCCGCTGTAAGAGCGGAACCTATATCAGCCATCACAGAGGGAATGGATATGTACACCTGCAAAATTTCTAGTGCCTGAACAGAAGTCATCGCTGGCAAGCCAGGCTCCCACAGGTTTCGGAGACATCCGCTATTAACTCACCAGCAGGGAGATAGCCTTCGTCGGAACGCCGCCCGGAGCCGCCTCGCTCCCACAAGGGGAACACGATCAATCCGAAGCCAGGTCGGCTACTAGGCCGCCTCGGCGAACCGCTTTTGATCTGGCTTTTGATCTGCTCTGCCCCGTTAACCAGAGGCCGGAGTGAGGGCATGCCGAGCCTAGGCGAGGCACCGAATGGAGGGGATGAAAGCCTTTGGTTACTTTGGGCTTTTCAAAGTGACCCGCTGTAAGAGCGGAACCGATACCAGCCATCACCAAGGGAATGGATATGTACACCAGCAAACCAAGCAGCGCCTGACAACCAGTCATCGCTGGCAAGCCAAGCTCCCACAGTGTCCAGGGACATCCCCCGGTAACCTCAATACCCCAGGCGAATTCACTGATGCGAGTACAACGGCAACGCCTTGGCAAACCCACGCGCGCGGAAGATCACTGAACCCTGCCCGAGGTCGCCGTCGTTGCTGACCAGGTACAGTTCGTTGGTCCCGGGTTTGATGGCGAGGCTAGTGGAGCGCAGGAAGTGGCCGGTTTCGCGGCCGGGGATCAGCACTTGGCCGATCGGCGTGCCGTTGGGGTTGAGCACCAGCACGCGGCCCTGGCTGTATTGGGCGACGTACAGGTTGCCGTCCTGATCAACGCGCATCGAGTCCGGCGACGGCCCGTTGAAGCGATAGACGATGACCTCGCCAAACGGAGCGATGGTCGTCGCGTCCTTGAGTTCGATGCGGTGCAGCAGGCCGGTGGCGAATTCGGTCACCCACAAGGTCTTGCCGTCGGGGGAAAGCGCGATGCCATTGGCGATCGCCAGTTTCGGCAGGATCGGCACAATGCGTTTGAAGTCCGGGGTGACGTAATACACGCCGCCCGTGGGTTCGGTGGAGGTGCCTTTGAAATCGGTGAAGTAGAAGCCGCCGTCGGCATCGAACACCAGGTCATCCACCAGGAAACCCTTGTTGCCGCCAATGACGGTCTGCGGGTTTGTGCCGTCGGCGTCGTAGACCGTGAGGTTACCGGTGTCCTTGAAATTGCCCAGGCCGGCGACGAACAGCCGACCGTCCTTGTGAATCGCCAAACCCGCGGAGCCCAGCGCGTTTTTCGCCACCAGCACCTGCAATTTTCCCTGCGTGTCGACCTTCAGCACCTGGCCGCCAAACACCTCGACCAACACCAGATTGCCCTGGCGATCGAACGACGGCCCCTCCAGTTGCAAGAGCTTGTCCGAGACCTTGAACCAGGGCTGTGCGGTAACTGTGGGCAAGTCTTTTTCCGCAGCGGGCAGGGCATTCAAATCCTGGCCGGCGGCGGAGTATTTCAAAGTCGGAATCGCCGGGTCACCGACCGCCAAGGCACTGGCGCTCAGGGCGATCATCAGTAAGGCAAGCAATGTTTTGTGCATGGTTAGGTCCTGTGATTGTTGTTTTTGTCTGTGGACGATCAGTCAGCTACCGAGCAATGCCACCAGTGCCGGAACAGTCAGCACCGCGGTGTAATACCCCATGAACTGCACGCCGATGTTGAAACCCAGGAAGCGCGAAAGGAAACCGCCGAGCAGGCCCACGGTGATAATCACCAGCAAGCCGAGCGCGCCGCCCTCCCAGATACCGATCACCAGGATCAGCCCGACGAACGTGGCAATCACTGCTTCATGGCTGATCTTGCGCGACACCCAGGACGCCGCGCGGTGGGCGTAATTCATGGTGAAGGGATAAGCGATCAGGATCGCCACGACCACCGCGAGCATCCCGTAGCCGAAAAACTCCCAAGTGCTGAGCAGCGTATGCAGGTTGTTGACCTGCCCGGTGCCCGCGTCGACGGTGAAGCGCGGCGGCGCGTTGAACAGCGGCGCTGCCGGCCCGGCTGCCACCGGGCTCAGTGGCAGGCCGAAGGCGATCAACGGGATCAGTGCTTCGGCGATGTAAGTGGCTTCGGTCACGCCGTTGCGCGCGGTGATCACGGTCGTCAGGCGATGGTAAACGTGCTTGATCCGGGCGCCGACCATTTCGCCCATGATCACGGTCATGGCGACCGGGCTGAACACGAAAGTCGCGCTGGAAATCACCGCAGTGATGGCGGTCCAGCCGGTTTGCTGGCGGTCCAGCACTTTCAGCGGGTTGGGAAAGAACCCGCCCCAGCTCTTCACGTCCGGTGACAGCGAAAACGTCCGGACTTGATCGCGGCGCATCTTCTCCCGCTCGGCCGGCGCGAGCATCGAGAACAGTGCCGCAATCAACGGCCCGATGGCGATCCCCAGGAAGTAACTGACACTGAGCTTGACCCCGTACTGCCCGGTCAATGTTTGCAGGCCGACGATCACCATCACGAACGGAATCAGGGTCAGCACTGCTGCCCAGCGCCCGGCGGAAAAATAAGCAATGGCGATGGCCGCCGCGAGGAACACCCAGGGCGCAGCCTGCTTGATCGCATCGCCGAACGGCGCCAGCAGTACGGCGAACAGCACCGCCATCGGCACCGCCAGCAACGCCGCGATGACCGCGCCGGAAATCATCTTGCGCAGGGCAATGTGCGGCACGCCAAGGTTGCGCAGGAAGTTCGCCTCGCGCATCAGCGGCGTGGCCAGGGTGTCGCCGGGAATCCCCAGCAACGCGGTCGGCACGGCGTGGGTCATGTGCTTGGCCACGGCGCCGGCGAGGAAAAATGTCAGCACGCCGGGGGCCGGCACGCCGAGCAACACCACCAGCAAAGTCAGCGGGGCGAGGGTAGTGGTTTCATCGCTGCCGGAGATCAGGCCGATGCCGGCGAAGACTATCGCGCCGAGGATGCCCATGCCGAGCGCGACCAGGATCGGATCGAGCAATTCGGCCATCATTGCACGGCCCCCTTGTGCAGCACGCGCAGGTCCTGGTCGACAGTGGCTGAGGCCGACGCCTGGGCTTTTTCGTGTTCGGCGAACAACTCCAGCAAATCCATTTCACGTAATTCAGCGAGCACTGCCGGGGGCAGGTCTTCCAGCTTGCCGAGGTCGCCGAACTCCTTTTGCAGCTCCAGCAACACTTCGGCGCGCCAGGCCGGGTCAGCCTGATGCTCGACCACCAGGCGCTTGGGTTTGAACAGCATGGCGCTGATCGCACCACCGCCCAGGCAGCCGAGAATGCCCACCAGCATGGCGTAGGCCCGGGCCATTTGCGCCGACTCGACCACCGCAAGCAGGATGTACTGCGCGAGGAAAAAAGCGCTGAGGCTGACAGCCGCGCCAATCGCAATGGCGTAAATCAAATGGCGACTGTTGACCGTGTCGCCCCACACTTCGTATAGATCGGCCTTCAAAATGCTTCTCCCGCTGCCCCTTGGGGGCTGTTGTTGTTATCGACGTGAAGCGTCTCTACAGACAGTTGCGCGGTCGCTCGATCCACGCGGCCGGTTCAGGCGTGTCCGCGTTTTTGCTTGAGCAGCTCGCTGGCGTGGTCCGAGCGGACGTCCCGTGCTTCGACCATTTTTTTCACCAGCCAATCCACTTCATCGCCACGGGCGCCGGCGGACAAGGCAATGTTGCGCGCATGCAGGGCCATGTGGCCGCGCTGGATACCCTCGGTGGACAGTGCGCGCAGGGCGCCAAGATTTTGCGCCAGGCCTACGGCGACGGCGATTTCCGCCAGTTCCTGGGCGCTGGTGACCCCAAGAATGCGCAATGACAACTGCGCCAACGGATGAGTTTTGGTGGCGCCACCCACCAGGCCAACCGGCATTGGCATCTCCAGGG
Source organism: Pseudomonas rhizozeae (assembly GCF_031583775.1). Taxonomy (NCBI): domain Bacteria; kingdom Pseudomonadati; phylum Pseudomonadota; class Gammaproteobacteria; order Pseudomonadales; family Pseudomonadaceae; genus Pseudomonas; species Pseudomonas rhizozeae. The sequence continues at coordinate 84,148 of NZ_JAVLSB010000001.1, read as the reverse complement.
TGCCCACCAGATTGCCCTGGCCATCCTTCTCCCAAGTGGTCAACGAACCGTAGTGGCCATCGCGGCAAGCATAGGCGTGCGCGCCGGCCTCGACCGCGCGCCAGTCGTTGCCGGTGGCGACGATCAACGGGTCGATGCCGTTCATGATGCCCTTGTTGTGGGTCGCCGCGCGGTACGGGTCGATCACCGCAAAGTTGTAGGCATCGAGAATGCCTTCAATCACGTCTTCGCCCTTGAACTCCGCAGTGGTCAGCAACGCCGGGGCGATGCGGATCTGCGCCCGCGCCAGACGCAGATCGGCGAGGTTGGAGAGAATCCGCAGGCGCACCTTGCCGCCGGTGATTTCCTCCACCAGCGGCGCCACGGCCTCGGCCATGGTGTTGACCGTGTTGGCGCCCATGGCGTCGCGTACGTCGACGATCAAATGCGCCACCAGCATCGGCCCGCGCGGGCTCTGGGCGAAGGTGTGCACTTCAATGTCGCGGCAGCCGCCGCCGAGTTTGTTTAGCAGTTGGTCCTTGCGGTTGGCCAGTTCGATGATTTCGTTTTTGCGCCGCAGCAAACTCAGGCGCGCGTTGTACGGGTCGGCAACCTCGACGATCTGCACCTGGGCGCGCATCAGCGGCAGGCTGCTGGAGGTCTGGAAGCCGCCGGCGTCTCGGGCCAGTTTGGCCATGAACGAAGCGGCGGCCACCACTGAAGGCTCTTCTACCACCAGCGGAACGATCACGTCGCGGCCATTGATCTGGAAATTGCTGGCCACCGCGTAAGGCAGTTCGAAGGTGCCGATGACGTTCTCGATCATGCCGTTGGCGATGTCCAGTGGCAGCGCGCCGGGGGTGCGCAGCAGGGCGAGGTCGCTGTCAGGCAGGTCAAGCAAGGTTTGCAAGTGGTCGAGGCGGGCCGAGGGCGCCATGCCCCGGAACTGCGGAAGGCGGGAGTCGATACTCATGAACAGAAGTCCTGTCGCGATTTTTATTGTTGATGCGCCCAAGTTAGTCCGCCCTGTACCGGCAAAGAAGGTACAGTTTTGAAGGACAGTACCCGAGCTGTACCCTCAAGTGTCTCTTGCTATCTGGAACAGCCCCCATGGCCCATCAAACCCTGGCGCAGCGCTTCAGCGCGACCCTGGTCGAGCAGATCACCAACGGCACCTACCGGGTCGGCGAGCGCTTGCCATCGTTGCGCGAATGCATGCGGTTGCATGGGTATTCGAAAAACACCGTGATCAACGCCTATGAATTGCTCGCCTCGCAAGGCTTGATCGAGGCGCGGCATGGCCAGGGTTTTTTCGTCAAGACGGGCACCGCCAAGGCCAGCGAACCGGAAGAGCCGCTGCCCTACGCGCGGGCAATGGACACCATTTGGCTGATGCGCCAACAGTTCGTCCGGGAACCGGGGCACTCGCCGCTGGGTGAAGGGTTCCCGCCGGTGGAATGGCTGATGGACATGCGCCTCGACCGCTTCACCCGGCAGATCATGCGCAGCGGCGTGACCACGCTGTTTCGCTATGGCAATCGCCTCGGTAACGCTGGGTTGCGCCAGCATTTGGCACAAAAACTCGCCGGCTATGCGATCAGCGTCACGCCCCGGCAAATTGTCACCACCCACGGCGCCAACCACGCGCTGGACTTGATCATCCGCCGCTTCGTTGCACCCGGCGACTGCGTGTTGGTGGAAGATCCCGGCTACTACCCGCTGTTCGGCAAGTTGCAATTGCAGGGCGCACGGATGCTGGCGGTGCCGCGCCTGGCTGATGGGCCGGATCTGGAGGTGTTGAAGCAATGGTTGAAAACCGAACAGCCGAAGCTGTTTTTCATTCAATCGGTGGGGCACAACCCGACCGGTTCGGACATCTCGCCGAGCAAGGCCCACCAACTGGTGCAAATCGCCGAGGAGCATCAGCTGATCCTGGTGGATGACGATGCGCTGGCGGATTTCAAACCCACTTCAGCGATCAAGGTCTCGGCCCTGGATCAGCTCAAGCGCACGCTGTACGTCGGCAGTTTTTCCAAGTCGGTGTCGGCGGCGCTGCGGGTCGGTTTTATCGCTGGCAACAAAGAGGTGATCGATGAACTGGGGGATTTGAAGATGCTGCTGCACACCAGTTCATCAGAGTTCTGCGAACGAACGGTGGACGTGATTCTGGAAGAGGGGCATTTCCTGCGGCACTTGGTGCGCCTGCAAGAACGCTTGAAGCTAGCGACCGCCCAAGGCCTGCACATGCTCGACGAGATCGGGGCCGAGGTGTTTTCCCGTCCCGAGCAAAGCCTGTACCTGTGGGCGCGCTTTCCGCAGGTTGACGACGCTCGTGAACTGACCCGACGCCTGCTGCCCAAAGGCTTCATGATCGCGCCGGGACATATTTTTTCGCCAGTGCAAACACAAGTGAACCCGTGGACCCGGCTAAACGTCGCCTACCTCAACGACCCGCAGCTCAAGGCGCTGTTTACGCCTTGATGGTCAGGTCGAGCGCTGGCTTGCGTCAGAGCAGGTAAGCGGCGGATGGCACCCGTTGGTTATCCTGCACCGCTGCCACTAGATGCAGCGGCACCTCATGCCGCTGCTCCCTCGAAGGAAGCTCCCTCGAAGGCAATTCAAAACCGCCCACAATCTGTAGCGATTGCTCACTCAAACCGGTTGATGCTGCTTCCTGTGCCTTGGCCATTCTCGCGTGGTTTGCGGCGATTTCTCTGAGAGTTGACACGTTACATCTCCGGTGACTGACCAAGCGTAGCGCTGGTGTCCTTAGCGTTGGGGGAGGCGCTCGCGTCAGAATTATGTCGTGGCGAGTTCGCTAAGGCGGGCTGTGCAAAGGCTGAGCCACGGAGGGGTCAGAAATCAGGCGCCGGATCGTGTTTGCGACGAAAGGTGTGGGCGCGTTGCCCACGAGCCTGTTCGTCACTCGACAATGCAGGTCCAGCGGTGATTCAAACGATACGGGGCGCGGGTGAAGGTTACGTCGGCGACCAGGTTGAGCCCGCGTTTTTGCAGGGCTTCGGTCAGTTGCACCAGTGTCTCTGCTTCGATAGTCATGGCTATTACCTCGCAAGGATTAACGGTGTTCATAGTTCTTGACCGAGCGGACAACCGGCTAATTCAATTTTTCTACGAGGGCGATTGCGGATCTTGCGAAAGCCGCAGGAGGTTTAGCGCGGTTCCTGTGGCTCGACCGTGCTCAAGGTGCGATCCACCAGACGGATGCTGTCACGGCCGCCGCGTTTGGAGGCGTAGAGCGCCGCGTCACCTTGTTCGATCAGGGCGGCGAGGCTGGCAGGTGGTTGGTCGAACAGGGTGGCGCCGATGCTCAGGGTCACGGCTTCCGGGGTGGCGAAGGTGTGAGTGGCTGCTTTGTGAAACTGCTCGCGCAAGCCATCGCCCAGTTCAACGATGCCCTGGCGCGAGGCGTGGCGCAGCAGGATCACGAACTCGTCGCCGCCCAAACGCGCGGCCAACGCACCTTCCGGCAGCGCGCTGCGGATCATCTCGCTGAGGCTCACCAGCAAGCGGTCACCGGCGGTGTGGCCGTACAGGTCGTTGACCAGTTTGAAGTTGTCCACATCAATCAGCAGCAACGCCGCCGGTTGCGCGGGAGAGACGCCGTCGAGCAGACGTGGGGCGCGCACTTCGAGGGCGCGGCGGTTGTACAGCGCCGTCAACGGATCGCGCGCGGCCAGGCGGGCGATGCGTTTTTCCCGGCGGTAACGTTCGGTACCGGTCATCGACAGCGCGATCAGCATGATCGCCATGGCGCCTTCGACCAGGGAAATCTGAATGATCTCGCCGCGGAACGCCGCCAGGTCAATCAGTGAACCGGGCAGCACGGCGGTGACGGACTTCGCCAGATAAAACAGGCCATGCACCAGCAGCACGTAGCGCAACTGCACGGCGCCGACGCTCAAGGACTTGCCGTGGGGCCGCAGCAGCGAGCTGGCCCGCAGCATCAACACCGCCACCAGCAGCGAGTTGACCAACAACATGACCTTCGACCAAGGCTGTTCGCCGGGTAATAACAGCAGCACCGCCCAAGCGACGAAAATCAAATACCAGGCCCGGGACAGGCGCACTTGGGTGAAACGCGCCACGCCCAGTAAAAACAGCCAGTGCGCCACCACCAGCAAACCGTTGGCGAACCAGATGCCGATCAGCACCAGCCCGCTGCCGCGCAGCAGGGCCAGGGTCGAGCCGACGGTAATAGTCGCGAAACCGGCGCTCCAGAACAGCAGCGAGGGTTCGCGAATGCTGCGCCACTCGATCGCCAGGTACAGCGCGGCGGACGCGGCGAGGGCGATGGAGAGCACCAGTATCGTGGGAGGGTCGAGCGCCATGGCCGGTCCGAGGGAAAGTGACGGCCGACGATTGTAAGCGTTTGAGCCGGTTTTTCGCAGGGCTGCTCGTCCCCTGCGGGTGAAACCGGCGTCTCGAGAAAAGGGGGCTTAGGCTTGTCGCTCCAACACATACAGACGTGACAGCCATTCGTCACGGTCCAGGTAACAGCCCTGGAAATGCCGCTCGCCGCTGGCCGGGTCAAAGGCGTCGCGGGCGTGCAGCACGCGGCGGTTATCGAAGACCCAGGCCTCGCCGGCCTGCAAGCGGCGGTTCAATTGCAGGTGCGGTTCGCGAGTCAACTGAATGAACAGGCGATAGGCCTTGTACAGCGCTGGCATGACCTCGGTCGGCGCGTCGAACGGGCCACGCAGGAAGTTGGCGATACGGATTTCCCGATAGCTGCCATCCTCGTTCAACGCAATGATTGGTGCCTTGCAGCGGTAATCGTTGCGCGCCGACTTGTTGCGAAACTCCACCGGCGTGCGGGTCAGCAAGTCGAAGCTGTCCGGTGCGAGGCGCCGCAACTCCTCGGCCACCGCGAAGCCGTCGACGAAGCGGCTGTCGCCGCCCTCGGCATCGTTGCGCAGGCAATACAGAAACTGCACGCCCGGTTGCAATTCGCGGGTTGGCAAATCGGTGTGCAGCGGCAGATTAAACGCGGTGTAGGCGTTGCTGTCGGCGTCGACTTTCGATTGCACCTCGAACATCACCCCGAAGCTGCTTTCGCGGATGAACGCCACGCGCCGCGCCAGGCCGTCCAGCGAGCCGTTGGCGGTGGGCGCATTGCGGATCTGCGTCAGCCCCGTGTCGCGCAGGGCCCGTAGCCATTGCAGTAGCACGTCATCGCGGGTCATCACCTCCTGATAATCGAAGTGCGCCAATTGCTGGTTCATCTCGGCGCGCCAGAGCAGCGGTCGCGATGCCTGTTGCTCGCGTTCGGCGCGGGATTGTTCGTCGTAGGCGTGGGCGCGCAACCAGCCTGGGTGGTACAGGCTGGCGTGACCGTCGGACCATTGCACTGCCAGGCAACCGCTGCCGTCGAGTTGTGCGTCGAGGGCCGATAGGTCATCCGGCGCGTCAACAATCTCGAACATCTGCTCGCGGGTCACCGGGTAGACGCAGGCCGGGCACGGGCAGTTGTCGCGCAACCAGAGGTGATGAAACAGACTGACGCGTGCGTCGGACCAGGTTACTTCGACGCCGTCGGGTTGCCGCTGCAATGCCACCGGCAGGCTGTTCACTGGGTAAATTCGCCAATCGGCGATGGTCGCGGTTGCGCTGTTCATGGGCGGTTGCCTCCACTGACGGCTTGTTATTGTTGGGCCAGTTTTGCGTTGAAGTTTTGCACGCCATCGGTCCAGCGACGGCGATCCTCGGGGTGATCCTTGAGCCACTGCCGGGCGACCGCGTCCGGTTGCTGGCCGGCGAGGATCGCCACCATCATCTGGCTCTCGCCGGCGGTGGTGAAGGTCAGTTGCGTGAGCAGTTTCTGCACGTTCGGGCAGCGCTGCGCATAGTCGGGCTGCGTCACCGTCCACACGGTCGCCGCGCCTTCGTCCGGGCCCAGGGCGTCCTCGCTGCCGGTCAGGTAATCCATGTCCATGCTCACGTTCATCGGGTGCGGGGTCCAGCCGAAAAACACGATGGCGGTTTTGCGCGTCTCGGCGCGGCGCACTTGCGCGAGCATCCCGGCTTCGCTGGACTCGACCAGTTTAAAGTCGCCGAGGCCGAACTGGTTTTTGTCGATCATGGCCTGAATCTGCTGGTTGGTCGCCGAGCCGGATTCGATGCCGTGGATCTTGCCGCCCAGCGCCTCCTTGAAGCGCGGGATGTCGGCGAAGGTCTTCAGGCCTTGCTCGAACAGATAACGCGGCACCGCCAGGGTGGCATTGGCGCCGGTCAGGTTGGGCTTGGCCGACACGGCAATCTGCTTGGCGGCGACCATCGGCTCCACGGCAGCGGTCATCAGCGGTGCCCAATAGCCGAGGAACAGGTCGAGTTTCTTGTCCTTGATTGCCGTCAGCACGATTTGCTCTGAGGCAAAGGTCTGCTCGGTCTTGTAGCCCAACTCGTCGAGCAGCACTTTGGCCACGGCGCTGGTGGCCATCACGTCGGTCCAGTTGGCGACGCCCATTCGAACCTGTTGGCAGGACGGTGCTTCCGCCGCTGCGCAGGTGCCAGCCATCAATAGCGCGCATATTCCTGAAAAACGAAACACATGGGACATGGTCGATTCCTCCGGACAATCAGGGCAGGGTGGGTGTGGGCGGTGTTCTTGTTATGAGGTTTCGTTGGCCAGCAACAGCGTGGCCACCAATTGGCAACAGGCCTGGGCCTTGGCGGCGCTGAAGGCCTTGTGGTCGAGGGTCCATTCGAGCCAGAAGCCGTCGATCAGCGCGGTCAGGGTCAAGGCGGCGCTGCGGCTGTCAATGCGTTTGCCTTGCTCTTCGGCGGCCTGCTCGAAGCACTTTTCCAGCTCGGCGCGATAATCGAAATACAGCGTGTGGTTGAGCTTTTTCAGTTCCGGCGAAGACACCGCCGCCCCCCAGAAACCCAGCCAGGTGGTCAGGGTGAACGCGTTGAAAATGCTGCCCTTGAACGACGACTTGATCATTGCCGTGAGTCGATCCCGTGCCGAGGCATTCTTGCGGGTCAGGTGCTGTTCGGTCTCTGCGCGTAACTGGTCGGTCAGGGCCTGATAGGTGCACAGCATCAACTCTTCCTTGGAGCTGAAGTGATGGCCGATCAACCCGATGGAAATCCCCGCCTGTTCGCAAATGCGCTCGATGGTGGTGCCGCTGTGACCGTGACGGGTGATGCAGTGCATGGTCGCTTCGATGATCGAGCGCCGACGCGCTTCGGGTTCGATGCGGGTACGGCGTTTCTTTTCGGCAGGCAATGTCTCGCTCATATCACTTCCGGGCGTGGTCAAGGGCTTGGGTGAGCAGTTGTTCGAGTTGGGTCAGGTCGCTGGCGCGTGGGTTGCTGCTGCGCGCGGGGTCGAGCAGGGCTTTGGCGGCAATTGCAGGAAAGTCCTGACGTTGTACGCCGAGGCTGACGAGGTTTTTCGGGATGTCCAAGGCATCCAGGCGTGCGCATATCGCCCGGTAAAACGTCTCGAAATCCTCGCCCGGCAGGCCCATCGCTTGGCACACCGCTGGCAGGCGCGGCCGGATAAGGTCCTGGTTGAAGCGCAGCACCACCGGCAGGATGACGGCGTTGGTCAGGCCGTGGTGGGTGTTGTAGGTCGCGCCGACCATGTGGCTGAGCGCATGCACCAGGCCCAGGCCTTTATTGAACGCAACCCCCGCCAGGCACGACCCGGCGAGCATGCGGCCGCGCGCTTCGAGGTTATCGCCGTTTTTGACCGCGACGGGCAGCGCGTCCCACATCAGGCTCAACGCTTGCAGTGCCGCGCCGTCGCAGAGCGGATTGAACTGCGGGACGAAAAACGCTTCCAGGGCATGGATGATCGCGTCCATGCCGGTCCACGCCGTTAAGTGCGGCGGCAATCCGAGGGTCAGTTCCGGGTCGAGAATCACCCCGGCCGGCCGCGCCAACGGGTGCCAGACGCAACCTTTGATGCCCCGGCGAGTGTCGGTGAGCATCGCCGTGCTTTCGGTTTCCGCCCCGGTGCCAGCGGTGGTCGGCACGCAAATCACCGGGGGGAAGTCGCTGGCCTTGAAGCTGTCCGCCACTGGTTGATCAAAGTCGAAGGCCCATAACCCGGCACGGGACTGCGCGGCGATCAGCGCGATTGCCTTACCGGCATCCAGCCCGCTGCCGCCGCCCAGGGCCACCACGCCGTCTGCCTGCCAGTCACGGAAAAACGCCGCGCCATTTTCCACGGAAGTGTCAGTCGGGTTGGCCTCAATGCCGGCGTACAAGCTGCATCGCAAACCGGCCTGCTGCAAGTGGTCGAGCAATTCACTGACGAAGGGCAGGCTCGCGGTGCTGGCGTCGGTGACGATCAGCGGCGCCCGAATGCCGTGGCGCAGGCACATGTCCGCCAAGGCTGAGCGTGCGCCGGGGCCGTATTCGATGGGCACCGGTAGCGTCCATTGCTGGCGCGACAGGGGAGAGAGCGGATCAATCATCTGGACGGCCTCTGCGGGGGCTTGAGTGTCCAGACAGTAGGAGCTAATGAAAACAATTTCAATAGCGAAGGTGTTTTTACTGAAGATATTTTCAGTAGTGGCGATGCGGCGGGGCAAATTATGCCCGTGCTGCCAGGCAAAATTTCGTACGTTGCAGGCCAGCAATCCGGTCATCAACCGCGAGTAAAATCAAACCGCTCGTCGGGAACGAAGCACTAACAGGCAAATGGCCAGTCGATCTAGTACGCCAACTACCAGGTTTTCTATGCGACCTTTATCTCTCGATATGCCGAATGGACGCGAACTCATCAATGAACTTGATCTTGCGACTGAGCAGATGATGTCCCTTGCCGCCGACCAGATCGGTAGCGAGCTGTGGCAGCAAGCCTGCGATCGGCAGTACCGGGCTTTCCGACAATGGCGCGAGTACCTGCACTTCATGGCGGATGCGCAACGACCCAAGCGGATGTCGCGGGTCGCTTGAGGTCGATTGTTCGATTGCACGCATCTCCAAATCGCGAGCAAAGAAAAGCCCGCGTGGGGAGCGCGGGCTAAAGGGATCACAAGGAGCTGGGTTCAACATAGGCCGTCGCTCGTGAAAATCTTGTGAAGGTCAAAAAAACCTCTTTGATTTTTCTCACTTGCCTGAAGTGATCTCAGGCTGTTCGCGCACGATCTTCCCAGCCTTCACTTCATCCGCATAATCGCTGAGCTTGCGTTGCTGGGCATCCAGCAGTGCGCAAATTTTTTGCAAGGTCTGAGCTTCATCCGGCGTCTTGCCCCGCGCCGCCAGCGCGGTCAACTCGGAGGCTGCCCAACCGATGACCGCACCCGCATCTTCCAGGTCGTAAAACAATTCTTGCTGCGCCGTTCTCGGACCGTCGAGCCCCCGAATGAGAGTGGGCGGAGTCTTTGCCATGTTGGGCCTCTTGGTATGCGGGCGGCACTAAGCCTTGAATGAATTGAAAGGGTGTTCAGTGCAGCGTCTTTGCCTTGCGACTTTCGCCAATCCTGATCCGGTCCAGCGCGCGGTTCAGTGCGTCAAGCGCATCGAGCAAGGCCTGCGCCTCGGCCTCTCGGCCTTCGCCCCAAAGGCGTTCAGCCATTGTGTTCAGTGTCTGGATCGAGCGCTCGATGTCGGCGGCGGTGGCGATGGTTGAGCCTGGCGATTGCGTTTTGGGCATGGGCATTGGGCTCCAGAATCGACGAGGCTTCGAATAGTCGGGCGGATGGCAGCAACTAGCAATAGCATCATGGCGCTTGCTCCACACTGAGGAAGGCCAGGGACGTGGCAGTCACTTTGAAATCCCGTTCATTCCATCATGAGCGTGACTAACGCTTTTAGTGAAATCCTTTCGTTTTCACTCACTCACTGGCCGACCTAACATGACCGTTATCTTGGACGATCACGACTGCTCGTCAATCAATAAACTCGAATTCCCGCGCGGAACTCAAGGTGCCAGATCACAATGAACACAGCGTTTGGATTTTCAATCAAAAGTATTAATTTCGATGAAAATTATCACCCTTCAGAAACTACGCGCATCACCACTAACTTTGCTAACCTGGCTCGCGGAGAAAGCCGTCAGGAGAATTTGCGCAATACCTTAGTGATGATAAACAATCGTTTCAACGCATTGGCAGATTGGGATAATCCCAACGGCGACCGTTATGCGCTAGAGCTGGAAATCATTTCGGTTGAAATGGATATCGACGTTAAAACCACTAACACTGCGATCCCACTGATTGAAATTCTCAAAACCAATATAGTTGATCGAAAAACTAATGAGCGCTTTGAAGGCATCGTAGGGAATAATTTTTCCTCTTACGTACGGGATTATGATTTCAGTGTGGTGCTGCCGAAGCACAATGAACATAAGGCGGAATTCAGCACGCCCGCTGATTTTGGAGAACTGCATGGAAAGCTGTTCAAATGCTTCATCAACTCAAGCGCCTATCACGATAATTTTAATAAGCCACCGGTGATATGCCTGAGCGTGTCGAATACCAAGACCTATCACCGGACCGAAAACCTGCATCCTGTACTGGGTGTTGAATACCAGCAGGACGAAAACTCTCTTACGGATGACTATTTCGGAAAAATGGGCTTGAAAGTTCGCTATTTCATGCCGGCCAACAGTGTTGCGCCGTTGGCTTTTTATTTTGCCGGCGATTTGCTCTGTGATTACACCAATCTTGAGCTAATTAGCACTATCAGTACCATGGACACGTTCCAAAAGATTTATCGGCCAGAAATTTACAATGCGAACTCTGCGGCAGGAAAAGCCTATCAGCCGAGCCTTAAACACCAGGATTATTCATTGACACTCATTGTTTATGATCGGGAAGAGCGTAGCCGTCTGGCTATCGAGCAAGGCAAGTTTGTTGAGGAGCACTTTATCAAGCCACACCAGGCGACGCTCGAACAATGGTCCGCTCATTACACGCTTTGATAACTTTAAAAATTAAGGTTTGCCCTGATGAAAAAATTATTACCCACTTCGACCGCTGGCAGCTTGCCTAAACCGTCCTGGCTCGCCCAGCCTGAAACCCTGTGGTCACCCTGGAAGCTGCAAGATGAGGCGCTGGTCGAGGGCAAGCAAGATGCGTTGCGCCTGGCGTTGCAAGAACAACAACAAGCCGGCATTGATATCGTCAGCGATGGCGAACAAACCCGCCAACATTTCGTGACCACCTTTATCGAGCATCTCAGCGGTGTTGATTTTGAGAAACGCGAAACGGTCAGAATTCGTGATCGTTACGATGCGAGCGTACCCACGGTGGTAGGTGCCGTGGCCCGGCAAAAACCGGTTTTTGTGGAGGACGCCAAGTTCTTACGCCAGCAAACCAAGCAGCCGATCAAATGGGCGTTGCCTGGTCCCATGACCATGATCGATACGCTGTACGACAGCCACTATAAAAGCCGCGAAAAACTGGCTTGGGAATTCGCCAAGATTCTTAATCAGGAAGCCAGGGAACTGGAAGCTGCCGGGGTCGATATCATCCAGTTCGACGAGCCCGCCTTTAACGTTTTCTTTGACGAGGTAAATGATTGGGGGGTTGCCACCCTGGAGAGGGCTATTGAAGGTCTCAAGTGTGAAACCGCGGTGCATATTTGCTACGGCTACGGGATCAAAGCCAATACCGATTGGAAGAAAACACTGGGGTCCGAATGGCGCCAATATGAAGAAGCGTTCCCCAAGCTGCAAAAATCCAGCATCGATATCATCTCGCTGGAGTGCCACAACTCCCATGTTCCGATGGATCTCATCGAGCTGATTCGGGGTAAAAAAGTAATGGTCGGCGCCATCGATGTCGCCTCCAATACCATTGAAACACCGGAAGAAGTCGCCAATACCCTGCGACAGGCGCTGCAGTTTGTAGAGGCCGACAAACTCTACCCGTGCACCAACTGTGGCATGGCTCCATTATCTCGTCAGGTCGCAAGAGGTAAGCTGAACGCCTTGAGCGCGGGCGCGGAAATCGTAAGAAGAGAGCTCACAAACGCTTATTAAGCGAAAGCCCTGAGCGACGTGCAGGAGGAACTGATCGAGGTGATCTTCAAAACGCTAAGGCGGGTCACCGAGCGCTGGAAACATCTTCCCGCTAATCGGACCTCCCGCCCCGTGCGGCATCACATTATTTCAGCCCGACTAAACCTTTAGCCAAACTTCTACCGTCCGCATCCATGTTGTGATTCGACATTGCATTGTTCAGAGCGACCGTTGCCTGACCCAACGCCGCTTGCATGCTCCTGATCTCGATCGTCAATGCCTCTCGACGCCGCTTTATTTCATCGTCGGACAGGGTTTTGTCGCTTGAGAGCTCGATCAACTCCTGGTTTTTTTGGTTGATTTTCTCTTGAAGCTTACGAATGTTCTTCAGGACTTCCTTGACGTCCTCGGGTAAGGGCGCGCGATCAATGTCGGCATATTTCTCGCTCTCTAATTTATCTTGACCTTCTTTAGAGATATTGACCTTGGCAATGACGGAGGCAGAGCTGGTGCTGGCTGAGCTGTCCTTCACGGGGGTGTTTGATTGCGGTTCGATCCTTACCTGCATGACGGGCCTGTGATCGACAGCGGAAATTCTCATGAACCTTCTCCCTGAGTGTCAATGATTCATCCGAGGTTATCGGCGTGAACCGATTGAGCTTTAGTTGAACGTTCCAGAGCAGTGCTGCTTCGATGCCTCAACTGCAGGAAGAAGATGCCGGACCCGCTGCACGTTTCCCCACACATGTATTGATGGTCGCGATTGGGCTGGACGAAATAGTCAAAATTGGCCGTGGGATATTCCAGAGTTGCAAGGTAGGTTGGTTGATATCAGAAAGGTGTCGACCAGTTACTGGATGTACGCGGTCGACATTGACCGTCAATACATTCGGGAACCCGTAATTGCATGAACTATCACAGCGCAAGTTCCTCGACCCACGCCTTATTCGCCATAGCCGGATTGTTGAGCATCATCCTGTTTGCCAATGGCGTATTCATGCTGATTAACCCCTCGCTGTGGTTTACGCAGGTGCCTGGTGTCTCGGCGACAGGCGCGTTTAATCAGCACTTCATCCGTGATATCGGCCTCCTGTACATGATCATCGGCGGCGCGCTGTTGGCTGGCGTTATGCGGCTGGAGCATCGCGTAATGCTGTGGGGAACGGCTGCTTTGTGGTTAAGCGGTCATGCGATTTTTCATGTCTGGGAAGTGATGGCGGGTGTGTGCGGTCCCGAAGCGCTCGTTCGCGATTTCCCTGCCGTGTCATTGCCGGCGCTGATCAGTGTCGGCTTGACCGTTTGGGCAATGCAGGAAAAAAGCACTGCATCGCGCAAGGTTTGAATATCAGCCATTGCGGTGCGAAGCGAAACCGTGGCGGCCAACGACTATCCGGAGATAAGAATGGACAACGCAGTAGAGCATGCAAGGGCAGTTCCTGTGGGTACAGAAGCGCAATCGATGGAGTCAAAGCGAATAATCTGGGCCGCAGCACTTAGCGCCGCGATTTACCCTTGGTTACTGCAGGCGTTTCACTCAGCTATCACCCCGACCGTGGTCGATTCAACATCACTGCTGAGCGCCATCAGCCGTCTGCTGGTCGCCGTGCTAATGCTAGTAAGTGCGTTTGCGATGCCCCTGGTTTGTTTGCTTCTGGCCAGTAAGCAAAGACATGCCGTTACCGGCGCATCGGCGCGCGCCCGGCGCTTCGCGCTGATCTCAATGACCGCGCCGACTGCCTATGTATTTTTTGGCGTAGTGACTTACATGGCGGGCAGCACAATCCCTGATCCCTGGATTTGGACACCCGCGTGGCTCCTGCTGGCCTATTGGGCTTCGCAAAAGAAACTTTCCGAGGTGGCGCCTAAAACAACTTCGTCGCGGTACTTACAGATAGCACACGGTGTGTGTGGCTCCATCGCGGCCGTGTACGTTCTGTTCCATGTGTTCAACCATTTGTTCGGTCTTATAGGGCCCGAGGCTCATGCGTCTGTCATGGACATCGGGCGCACGGTGTACCGATCACCGCTCGTTGAACCCTTGCTGGTGATTGTCATGCTGTTCCAGATCATTAGCGGATTGCGATTGGCATGGACCTGGAGCGAAACCTCGCAAGACCGCTACCGGATTTTCCAGATCGCGTCGGGAATATTCATGTCCGTGTTCATCCTCGGTCATATGAACTCGGTATTCGTATTTGCCCGGACGTTTCTCGACATCCCTACCGACTGGGCATTCGCCGCAGGTTTGCCGACTGGGCTGATCAAAGACCCATGGAACATCCGCCTCCTGCCGCATTACGCACTCGGAGTGTTTTTTGTCTTGACCCATTTGTTCTCGGGTTTGCGAGTGGTACTGGTTTCACATGGTGTAAAAACGTCGGCAGCCAACGGCGTGTGGTGGCTGGGTTTTATAGGGAGTTCATTAGTTTCACTGGCAATCATGTTGGGAATGATCGGCTTTAGATTGGCGTAACGATTAATGGCGTTTTTTCAACGGCTATTGGGTTGAGGCGTGGGTCAATCATTGACTGTTTCTTTGCGAAAGCCTGACGGCACACCCATGCGTCCAGCCGTCAGGCACTGCCTGCACCTCACCTCGCATCCAGTTGCATGAGTATGTCGTGCAAGCGATCAAGCGCTGGATCAATGTCTAGCGTCTCGATCGAGCCGAAGCCTATCAACAGGCCACATTGCGGGGTCGTCTGATAAAAAAAACGTTCAATCGAATACAGACTTACTTCCACTTTCCGACACAGCTCGATTAGCAAATCAAGATCTATCGGATGCTTGAATCGCGCAGTGATATGAAAACCGGCAGTGATATGGATGGCCTCGAGCCAGGCCGATAAATCTCCATTGAGGCGGTTCAAGATCCGCTCTCGGCGTCCAGCGTAAATCGTATGTCCACGGCGGATGTGTTTCTGCAGCTTCCCGTCGGTCATGAATTTGGCCAATGCCCATTGGGCCAGGATAGAGGTGTGCCAGTCCATGACCTGCTTCGCCTTCACAATAGCTTCATGAATTGATGGCGGTAGTACGGCGTAGCCAAGTCGAAGCTCGGGAAGCATCGTTTTGGAAAACGTTCCTACAAAGATGACGTTGCCATGCTCGTCCATGCTTTGCAGGGAGTCGGTCGGGAGATCTTCATACCGAAATTCGCTGTCGTAATCGTCCTCAATGATGATGGCGCCGAGCTCCTTGGCGCGTTTCAGAAGGGCCGTGCGCCGAGCACTGCTCATTGGCATTCCCATAGGAAATTGGTGAGCAGGCGTGACGTAGATCAGCCGGGTTCCATCCGGAATGAGATCGACACGAAGACCTTCTTCATCCACTGCAACGCCCACGACGGTCGCGCCTTGGGAAGTGAAGAGCATTCGGGCGGGTGGGTAACCTGGATCTTCTACGGCGACGATGCTTCCGCTCACAAGCACTACGCGCGAGATCAAATCCAGCGCTTGTTGCGTTCCGTTACAGACAACGACATTTTCTTCACGACAAACAACGCCTCGGCAGAACGCGATGTGCTGGGCAATGGCGCCACGTAATGCAGGCAGACCTTCTGGCTGGCTGTAAAAACCCGCCGCACGTTGCATCTGGCGGAGTGCATATTGAGTGCAACGGCGCCATTCATCATGAGGAAACTGACTTTTATGAGTCGCGCCGCCTACAAAATCGTATCGCACCGTGCCTGCTTGGGCGGGATCGGGCAGAGGCGACGGTAGGGACAACCAGGTGTTGATGCTGTCGGCGCAAGCCAGGTCCGACACGTTCCGCCTGCGCGATGCTTTCGAGGGGCGAGCGTTGACGTAGGTGCCTTTGCCAACCCTGCCTATCAGGAAGTTTTCATAGGTTAATTGTGCGTAGATGTCAGAAATAGTCTTGCGTGAAATGCCCAGCTGCTCTGCCAACAATCGGCTCGGCGGTAATTGCATTCCTGCTGCCAATCGACCGCCTTCGATCGCGCCGCGCAGTTGCCTATACAACTGGCCAGCCAAGTCCTTGCGCCCATTAATGACAACATGTAGTTCCATGCCCGTTCGCCCCTCATTTGTTTGGTGAAGAGCATGACGTTAGTTAGATTGAAAGGCCAGTGGTATAGACGCTCCAAGTCTAAAAATCTCGTGCGGGCGAGTAAAAATGTTAGTCAATAAGTTTCGATTTGATTGGACTATTTAAAATACCCGGAATTGGCGTCGGTGCGGCGGCTATTATCAAGTAGAATACGCCGGTGGTGCCTGGTCAATGTTTAGTCTGGCACTTGCTCCTATTGAAGGCTATGGGAATTCATCGATACAGCGCATGTAGTATCGATGGAAAGCTTTCGATAGTGTTTGATGTGGCTCCTTTGGACTCGGCTTGCTCAGCGAGTCTTTTTTTTTGCGCAAAAAAAAGCTCTTCCGTGGTATGGGAAGAGCTGCAGATGGTTCATTTAAAACCTTTTAAGTGGTATCAACTGCTGCCTTCGGAATCCGCTGGTGTGTCCGATTTTACGGTGTCTTCAATATCGCTATGGTCTTTTTGCTGCGCAGCCAACGCCTCTTGCGCGCGGGCTTGATTACGTTCGAAAACTCTATCGCCGCCGCCTTCGGCGAAGGACAGTGAACTAAATAAAGACAAGGTCAACGCACAGGTCACAATAAATTTAAACATCGTTCATTCATCCTCTAAGTGCCACTGCTGTGGCAAGAGTATTCAGGCTATGCGAACAAAAACTTTTATGTAATAGCCAATGCCTGCAAAAAATAGCTGACCAATTGTTGGAGAAGGTTACAGCGATTTGGAGTAGAGCTTTTAGGTTGAATTGGATGTTTTAGTCGCTCGATCAAGAAACTATTGTTGAGCACCGAACCTGATTACTGACTGTTGGAAGTTGTCACAGCTCAGTTATTGCATTCAAAACTCTATGTGCTGAGTCTATTATGAAGCCTTCCAAACCCATCGTGAGAAAGAGCACAACTGCAATTGCCCTTGGCGTATTGATTTTAATGGGGGTGAGCACCTATTACGTGAAAGAACCTGTCGCCGCGCCTGCGTTGCAAACGACTCAACCGGCCATACCGGTGACGGTCGCTCAAGTGCACAACAAACCCGTGACGGAGTGGAACGATTTCTCTGGACGAATCGAGGCCATGGAGCACGTGCAAATCCGTCCACGCGTCAGTGGAACAATCGACGCCGTTCATTTTCACGAGGGGCAAGTTGTTAATAAGGGGGCGCCTCTTTTTACCATCGATCCACGGCCCTATCAGGCAGCCTTGGCTAAAGCCCAGGCGAATCGCGAGATGGCCAAGGCGCGGTTCTCCCTGGCGAAAACCGAACTGGCACGTTCGAGCAAACTGATCGTTCAGCGCGCCATCTCCCAGCGCGAGCAGGATCAGCGCGCTAATGATCTGCTCGAGGCTCAGGCGGCGTTAAGTGCAGCTCAGGCAGACGTTCTCAGCGCGCAGTTGAACCTGCAGTACACAACGATCGGAGCGCCGGTAACAGGACGGGTATCGCGTGCGGAGCTCACTGTGGGCAATTTGGTTGGGACCGGCCCGGAGGCTCCCGTCCTGACCACCATCGTGTCGGTGTCCCCGGTGTACGTCAATTTCGAGCTCGATGAGGCGAGCTTTATCCGCTTCGCTCGAAATGGTGCGAAAGGCAGTACAGGGGTCAACAACTTGCCCGTCTTTATGGGCTTGGCAAATGAGACTGACTACCCGTACAGCGGCCGGGTCAAGTCGCTGGATAACCAACTCGATCGTCAGTCGGGAACGCTCAGAGTCCGTGCGGTATTCGACAACCCGGGTGGTGAGCTCACGCCTGGTATGTACGCTCGCGTCCGCACGGGGGATTCGGCACCGCGACCTGCGTTACTCATCCGTGACCAAGCGGTTGGCACCGATCAGTCGAAAAAATACGTGTTTGTGGTTGATGCGCAAAACAAGGTGGCGTACCGCGAGTTAACACTGGGCCCGGTGATTGATGGGTGGCGAGTGGTGCGTTCAGGTCTGTCCGAGGGTGAACTTATCGTCCTCGAAGGCCTGCAGAAAATCCGCCCTGGCGACGTGGTCGACCCGCAACCGGCCGTCGATGCCGTTGCATTCGACGCTCAAAAACAACCCGTACGATTCTGATCTCGGTCGGTAAGGAGCAGCTGTCATGGATATCTCGCGCTTTTTTATTGATCGGCCCATTTTCGCTGGCGTGCTTTCAGCCATTATTTTCATCGCCGGCCTGATCGCTATTTTCAATCTGCCAATTTCGGAATACCCCGACGTTGCCCCGCCGTCCGTCGTCGTTAAAGCCCAATACCCTGGAGCCCACCCGCAGACAATTGCTGAAACCGTAGCCACGCCTATGGAAGAGCAGATCAACGGCGTGGAGGGAATGCTGTACATGAATTCCCAGGCTACGCCAGACGGGCAATTGACGCTCACCGTGACGTTCAAACTCGGCACTAACCCTGACCTTGCGCAGCAAATGGTGCAAAACCGGGTAAACCAGGCATTGCCGCGCCTGCCGGAAGCGGTGCAACGGCTCGGTGTGACAACGCTCAAGAGCTCACCCGACTTAACCATGGTGGTTCATCTGCGCTCACCCAACGAGCGTTATGACATGCAGTACCTGCGCAACTATTCGCTCATCAACATCAAAGATCAGCTGGCCCGCTTACCGGGTGTCGGGCAGGTTCAGGTCGCCGGCTCGGGCGACTATGCCATGCGTATCTGGCTGGACCCGCGAAAGCTGGCGGCTCGCGATCTGGCTGCGAGTGACGTCGTACAGGCATTACGCGAGCAAAATGTGAATGCGGCAGCGGGCGTTGTGGGTGCGTCGCCTTCCGTTCCGGGCGTGGAGTATCAGATTTCCGTTAACGCTCGTGGTCGTCTGACCACTGAAGAAGAATTTCGCGATGTGATCGTTCGCACATCAGGCGACGGCCGCGTGACGCGTTTGCGTGATATCGCCCGAGTCGAACTGGCGGCAGGCGACTATGCGTTGCGTACCCTAGTGGACAACAAACAGGCCAACGCAATCCTCATTTATCAACTACCCGGCTCCAACGCATTGCAGATTTCCGACAATGTGCGAAAGACCATGGCCGACTTGAGAAAGGACATGCCGGAAGGGGTGGACTACCAGGTCATTTATGACCCCACGCAGTTTGTCCGTTCTTCCATTGATGCGGTTATTTACACCCTGCTCGAAGCCATCGTGCTGGTGGTGCTGGTGGTGATCATTTTTCTGCAAACCTGGAGGGCTTCGATCATCCCGTTGCTCGCAGTCCCGGTATCCGTGGTGGGTACGTTTGCGATCATGTTGATGCTGGGGTTTTCAATCAATGCATTGAGTTTGTTCGGGCTGGTACTGGCGATTGGCGTGGTGGTGGACGATGCCATCGTCGTGGTCGAGAACGTGGAGCGCAACATCGCGCTCGGCCTGTCGCCGCGTGATGCGACTTATCAAGCCATGCGTGAAGTGTCAGGACCGATTGTGGCGATTGCCCTCACCTTGTGCGCCGTTTTTATACCCTTGGCGTTCGTCAGTGGGCTGACGGGGCAATTCTTCAAGCAGTTTGCTTTGACGATTGCCATTTCGACGGTGATTTCCGCGTTCAACTCCCTGACCTTGTCTCCCGCGCTGTCTGCTCTGTTGCTCAAGGCGCATGACGCACCAAAGGATGGGTTTCAGAGAGCGTTCGATAAGGTATTTGGCGGCTTTTTCAAACACTTTAACCGCCTGTTTGGCCGGGCGTCAGCCCATTACGGAACCGGTGTCTCCAAGGTCCTTCGCCGCAAATCGTTGTCTCTGCTGGTCTACGCAGGGCTGGTCGTTGTCGCGGTATTTATCTTCAACCGTGTACCGGCCGGATTTGTCCCGCCACAAGACAAACAATACCTGGTCGGTTTTGTTCAGTTGCCCGACGCCGCCTCACTGGATCGAACCGAAAAAGTTTTGCAGGACATGACTGCGATCGCACTCGCCACGCCAGGTGTCGAGGCGGTTACCGGCTATGCGGGCTGGTCCATCAATGGCTTTGTCAGCAGTCCCAATTCCGGCGTTGCGTTCTTCGTGCTGAAAGATTTCGCCGAGCGTGAAGAACCCGGTATGTCGGGTAATGAATTGGCAGCGCAACTCAACGCAAAATTCGCTGGAATCAAGGGCGCTTATACGGCTGTCTTCCCGCCGCCTCCCGTCTCCGGAATGGGCAGCGTCGGCGGCTTCAAGTTGCAGTTGCAGGACCGCGCGGCGCTCGGTACACCTGCGTTGAACAACGCGCTGCAAGCGTTCATGACCAAGGCACGGCAAGCGCCTGAACTGGCGGGAATGTTTTCCAGCTTCCAGATGAATGTGCCGCAACTCTATGCCGATGTTGATCGTACCCGTGCGCAGCAGTTGGGCGTTTCCATTCCTTCGGTATTCGAAACCTTGCAGATCTACCTGGGCTCCATCTACGTCAACGACTTCAACAGTTTCGGGCGGACTTTCCAGGTCAAGGTTCAAGCCGATGCCGAGTTCCGTGGCCACGCTGAAGACATCGGCTTATTCAAGGCTCGCAACGAAAACGGTGACATGGTGCCGTTGGCGTCAGTGTTGAAAATGACCCAGACCTATGGTCCCGATCAGGCTATGCGTTACAACGGTTTTCCTTCCGCCGACGTCAGCGGGGGGCCGGCGTCGGGGTATAGCAGCGGTCAGGCCATGGAAGCGATAGAACGCATCGCCAACGAAACGCTTCCGCGCGGGATCGGCTACGAATGGACCGAGCTGACTTATCAAAACAAGATTGCCGGTAACACGCTGTTCATCATTCTGCCGCTCTCGATGCTGCTGGTGTTTTTCGTACTCGCCGCACAGTACGAAAGCCTGACACTGCCCATCGCTGTCCTGCTGATCGTTCCGATGGGCATCCTCTCGGCGATTGCGGGTGTCTGGCTAACGGGTGGCGACAACAACCTGTTCACTCAGATCAGCTTTGTCGTGCTCGTGGGGCTTGCCTGCAAAAACGCGATTCTAATCGTCGAGTTTGCTTATGAACTGGAACACCAGGGGCGCTCTATCCGTCAGGCTGCAATAGAGGCGGCGAGGCTTCGCCTGAGGCCGATCCTGATGACCTCCATAGCCTTCATCGCCGGTGTAGTGCCTTTGATCATGTCCAGCGGTGCAGGGGCGGAAATGCGCCAGGCCATGGGTATCGCGGTCTTTACCGGAATGATCGGCGTGACGCTGTTTGGCCTGTTTCTAACACCCGTTTTCTACGTGTTGCTGCGCCAGTTGTCGGTACGTTTCACCGGCTCAAACGGCTTGTCACAGACCAAGGCAGCGGCCGAACCTGTCCAGCTTTCCTCGACTCGGGAGGTTTAACCCATGAAGAGCAATTTATTCGCCGTCAGCCTCTTGAGTCTTTGCGTTCTGCAAGCCGGTTGTTCGCTGAGCAAACCCGCGGAGACAGTATCCGTGGAGGTCTCTGCAAACTATCGGGAAATCGCTTCGGAAAATGCAGCGCGCTGGAAAGTCGCCGTGCCGTCAGATGCCCTGAGTCGTGGGCAGTGGTGGAACGTGTTCGAGGATGACACGCTCAACGGTTTGATCATTGAGGCGAGCCAGGCCAACCCATCACTCGCGGTTGCGTTATCTCGGGTTCAGGAGGCTCGCGCGGTTGCCGGCCTGGTGGAGGCCGAGAGCAGGTTCCAACTCGGGATCGGCGCAGGGCCGACGCGACTGGGCACGGCCGACTCAACGCAGACGATGTTGCGGGCTCAGTTGAACGCGTCTTATGAGGTGGACTTGTTCGGCGGGCTCTCGGACAACACGCGGGCGGCAACGCTGGAAGTGATGGGGGAGGAGGCTGCTTATCAGTCTGTTCTTCTGGCACTTCAGTCCGATGTCGCGCACACCTATTTCAGTTTGCGCACGCTGGACAGCGAAATGGCGATCCTGGAAGACACCATCAAACTGCGGCGTGAATCTCTGGACATGGTTCAACGTCAGTTCGATGAGGGTGATCGCAGCGAGCTGGAAACGTCTCAGGCGCTGACAGAACTGGCCACCACCCAAGCGTCACTGGAAGCGGTCCGACGCGAGCGCTCGGTTAATGATCACGCACTTGCCGTGCTGCTTGGCAAACCCTCATCGAGCTTCACATTCGCCAATGCGCCTTTGGTGGCGCGCAGGGTGGATATCCCGGCGGGATTGCCATCAGAGCTTCTTGAGCGACGTCCGGACATCGCTCAGGCACAGCGCCAGTTGGCTGCCGCGAGTGCCCGGATCGGTGTGGCCAAGTCAGCGTTTTTTCCGCGTCTGGTGCTCACCGCATCGGGCGGGTTCGAGTCCAGCGATTTGAGTGATTTGTTCAGTTGGTCGAGCCGGAGTTGGCTGCTGGGGCCACTGGTCGGCACGGTGCTTAACATGCCGCTGCTCGATGGCGGTCGCAATCAGGCCAATCTGGACAAGGCAGATGCCCGTTATGAAGGCGCTGTCGCCGCTTATAAAAACCAGGTGCTGATCGGCTTCAAGGACGTCGAGGACAGCCTTAGCGCGATCCGAACGCTCAACGCTGAACTGGCCTATCAGGACCAGGCACTGGCGTCGGCCAAACGCGCAGCGGAGTTGGCCGACACACGCTACACCAACGGCTCGACCAGTTACTTCGAGAGTATTGATGCTCAGCGGACCAGTCTTGTGTCCCGGCGGCTTCAGGCTCAAGTCGCGGGTCAGCGCGCCAAAGCTTATGTCGGTTTGATCAAGGCACTGGGAGGCGGATGGAACAGTGCCGGCGGTCAGGCTACTCCTGTCGCTGCGAGCAATGTCGTGCCTCGGACCGAGGGCTAACAACGATCAGCAGGTCAATGGCCTGCTCTTCTTTTCAAGTATTGGCGGTGGTTTGCACTGGCCGTACCCCCTAGATTGGTAAACACATCTGAGATGGAGCCGAATGATGGATTCTCGACTGGATTACTACGCTGCGTCACCCCGGGCGATGAAAGCGATGATGACCCTGGAAGCGATGACTAGCACGTTAAGTATCGAAGGACCTTTGCTGCATTTGATCAAAATCCGTGCGTCTCAACTGAATCACTGTGCCTTTTGCACGGATATGCATTCGATCGACGCCCGTCGACTGGGCGAATCCGACCGTCGCCTTTACGCGGTCTCTGTCTGGCGCAGCAGTGATTTTTTTACCGCGCGGGAAAAGGCCGCACTGGCATGGACGGAGGCTCTGACTCAGTTGACCGGAAGCGATGTATCGGACGAGGTCTACAACGAACTGCGGGTCGAATTTTCTGAGGCTGAGATGGTGGACTTGACCATGGCAATTAATGCGATCAGCAGTTGGAACCGCCTCGCAGTTGGTTTCCGCCAGAAGCCGAGCAATTGATTCAATCATCTATTCAGCGTGCTGGATCAATCGGGACTGCCGGTCGGAGTGAGCTGTGGCGCATATCAGTACAGGGGTCGAGTACGGCCTTCATTGCCTGCTTTATCTGGTCGATCTGCCTAAAGGCCTGGGCCATCCGACCGTGCGCGATCTTGCGGAACTGCAGGGTGTTCCGGTCGCGTTTTTGGCCAAGATATTCACCAAGCTGGGTAAAGCGGGCCTGGTGACTGCAACAGAAGGCGCGGGAGGAGGGTGCCGGCTTGCTCGACCCGGCGAACATATCACCGTATTGGATGTGGTTCGTGCGATCGATGGCAGGAAAGCGCTTTTTAATTGCCAGGACATACGTGCGCGTTGCGCAGTGTTCGACGGCTGTCCGCCGCCTTGGGCGACGCAAGGGGCCTGCCCGATCAATTCGATTATGTACGAAGCACACAAGCGCTTGGAGGACCATCTGGCGATGTATTCCCTGGCCGACCTCGCGAGCCGAATCATCGCAAGCGCGCCGGCCGAACATCACGTCTCAGTAAGGTCCTGGCTTGATAACCGACGGTAAAAACATGATTACGGTAAACGTTGAGGAATGGGTCAATGAAACTGCTACATGTCGATGCCAGTCCCAAAGGCGGGCGTTCGAATTCTCGAGCTTTGGCGCGCTATTTCATCGCATCTCTGCAGGAACAGGGCGTCAACCTTGAGATTGATTATCTGGATTTAAGGCAGCAGCCCCCAGCTCATATCGACAGATCCTTCACCATCGCTGCGTACACGCCGGCCGCTGAACGCACCGCCGCGATGAAGCAAGCGCTGGAGCCTTCGGATGCGCTATGCCGGCGAGTGCTCGAGGCAGACGCTTTCGTGTTTGCCATGCCGATGCATAATTTTTCCTACCCTTCTGTGTTCAAGGCTTTTATCGACAACATTGTTCGCGCAGAACTGACTTACCTTGTTGATGATTCCGGGCACTACATCGGCCAACTGAGCAGGCAGAAAGCGCTGTTCATCACCACTCGCGGTACAGACATGCGTGCGGGGCAGCCGCTGTCGCACATGGACGCCCTGACTCATTCCCTCCAGTCCGCGTTTGGATTCGTCGGCGTACAGGCACCCACTTTTGTCGACGCGCAGCCAACCCAATTCGCTGCAACTATCGAGCGCGAACAAGCGTTAGCCAGAGCTCGTATTGAGTTGCTGGCTGTGGCCCGCGATTGGGTGAAACAACTGCCATAAGGATTTCTGGCTACGGGGTCTGGAGTTCAGGGTCGTTAAAGTTATTGATGGTTTCCCAGATACGCCTTACTGCTGGCGTCATGTTTTCCGGGGACGGAGTCAGAATGCGTTCCGATTGTGGAAGACTCTTGACGTACAAGACCTCGGCCACTCTCATGATTTCGTTTTCGGACTCAATGAATTCCCTGTCTCGATCGGGAATGATGCCAATGGGCCGGTAGCCAGTGCGCTCGAGCAGGTGTTGAACAGCACTGTCATGCAGCGTCGCGTACGTGTAGATGTTGGCCATGTGCTGTGACACGGCCGTGTACTCAATGAGTTCCATTACAACGACGCCCAAACCCGAACGGCGATGGGCTGGATCTACGACGCCAAGCCGACCGTAGATACTGTTCGTGTAGCAGTCGCGATCAACGCAGACCATACAAACCAGGTCATCATCTTTGCGCCCCACATAAACGACAGTGTCGCGCGTAGTTTCGTGCTTCAAGGAAACGCAGTTCAAATAATAGTCGACCTTAGCGAAGCGCGATCCATCTCCGTACCGTAAGTTGGGGTGCCAATCGAGGATTTTATGAGTCAACGGCTCGACGTCATTTCGCGAGAGCTGAGCCAGGGTATATCCCTCTTGTAGCATGGTTTTGAAACTGATCAATGTCGGGTCAGGCCATTTCATAAGGAGCTCTTGAGTTGGGCGTGGGTGGGTGAGTGACCGTGTATGGCTCACCACGACAGTAGGCCTCTGCCTATGCGAAATGTAAGTGCCAAAAAGCAGTATTACGTGTGTACCACTGCTGGGGAGTACCGAGTCGTGATCACCGCGGAGGATTTTCTGCGGACATGGGGCGTCCATGGCGCAATGTGCACGGGCGGTAAGCGTTAGAAATCTGGAACTGCCAGTCTGCACCGATGCCCAAAGAGCAACGACCAAGAGGACAAGGCCATGGCTGAAGAAAAAGAGGACGCGCCGCAGAACGATGCGCCGGATCAACCAACCCCTGTGCATTCCACAGAGGAAGAGCAGAAGCGGCTAAAGGATTTCAACAAAGACGGCATACCGCCAGGGAGCTGCTGATCAGTCGGCGGTGAGGCGCGGCCCGCGCTTGCCGTGAGGGCGGGTAGGGGCTGGCTTATCCACGGCCAGAAACGACAAAGCCCTGAATAATCAGGGCTTTGTCGTATAAAGATGGCGGAGGCGATGGGATTCGAACTCATGGACCTGTTACAGTCGACGGTTTTCAAGACCGATATAACGACGTAATCAGGCTGCGGGCAGTAGCGATTTTCCGTTCCATAACTTTCATTTTTCAGCACCTCTACAGACCTTATTCTACAAGGGGCCTGCCTTGAGTTATGGAACGGATTTTCGGGCTATTTTGATGGTTTGGCGATTGCACCGATGCGGCGGTAAACCCTCTCGGTGATGTCGCCTTTCGTGTGGCCCAGCAGCAAACTGGCTTCGCCAACATCGATGATTTCCGATGCAGCTTTTGGCCGGATGTCTCTGAACTGAAAGCCACCAATCTTCGCCGCCAACAGTTCGTCGCCGGCCTCCATTGCTGCCAGCTTCGCCTTTTCCCGGGCTATGTCCCAGCGCTTTCGCAACATCGCGGCAGTCATCCGTTTGCCGTGACGGCTCACGATCAGGTAGTTCGAAACGTGGCCGGCGTTTCGCGCGGTAATTTCGGCGATCAGCCGACCCAGGCTATTCGCCTTTCCTTCAGCGGTCAGTTGGATGCGCAGCTTCTTGTGCGTCTTGTTCTGCTGCACTCCCAAATATCCCCCCTCTGCATCATCCTTCCGCATGACCAGGACATCCGCCGGTCGCTGCCCGGTGAGGTAGGCCAGGTCCATCGCGTCTTTCAGCTCTTGAGCTGCCTTCTTGTAAACCGCATCCCAAACCACATCATTCGCGTAATAGTCCCGCGGCGTTTCCTTGTTTTTTCGAACGCCTTGGCACGGGTTCTCCTTTGTCGTCAGCCCCCACTCTCGGGCGATGTTGAACACGTGGGAGAGGGTGGCGATCTCCCTGTTCGCCCGGACCTTGGCCGACCGTGCATCACGGTACCCGGCAATCGTTGCCGGGGTGATCGAGTCGATGGGGGCGCTGTCGAACATTGGCCGGAGTTGCTTGATCTCCGCCATGTTGTCTTTTTGGGTCCGTGGCGCCTTCTTCGAGACGATGTCGCGGATGTATCGGTCGAAGATGCCCTTCATGGTGCGCAAGTCCAGGGGCTTTTCCTTGGCTTCAAGTTCAGCCCACTTGATCCTGGCTTTGTCCAAATCCTTGCCGAGCGGGATGTCCTTGCCCAGCAGGTCGCGGTAGTAATAGGCGGTCCAGACGGAGCCGTTTTTGCGTTTGCGTGAGCGTTGGTACATCCGCGGGGGGAGGTGGTGGTGCTCGGTCTTGCGGGGGCGCATATCAGTTCACTCGCGAAAAGTCAGGCGTCCATGCCGGCGTCGCCGGCGGAGGGTTCGGATCAGCGATGGAGGGCGAGATCATGCCCAGCTTCATGCGGGCGTACATCCGGCCAACAAGTGGGCGCTTGCCTCGGCTCTCTACGAATACCCACTGGCGATCCGCCAACCAGCGCCGCTGGTAGGCCCGCGCTTTGTAACCGGTGAGTTCCGCGAGCTCCTCGTCTGAGAGGATTTCAGTTTCCATAGCGATGCTCCATGCCGCGCGTGGCGGCAGAAGGTGGTGTTGGGTTAATCCATTTGGTACCAGACGCCGCAATCGACGCCTTCGGATTGCAGCGATTTGTGCATGGCCTGCACCCCGGCATAGCGCCGGTTACCCTGGCCATCAAACGGAGCGCCGAGGTGAAATGCTCGGGCGTGGTAGGTGCTGGCTGACTGCATCCAGCCATGAAGGCCGGCATCGTGGAGCGTCTTCTCGCGGAGAAGGCCGACGCGGAGATAAACCCGGTCGAGGTTCGTGCTGCCGCCGTCGTCAGGAGCAGCTGCTGCCGCTGCTTTACCGGCTTCAATGGCGCGCGCGACTGCTGCCACCACTTCTGGCAATTGCTCTTTTTTCATGGGGAACACCTCGCCCGCCGTACACCGGCAGGCTGTTGAGTTGGGGGAGGGGTTAAAGCAGGGTGCTGCCGATTTTTGCTGCAACGGCGGTGATCGCCTGGCGTAGTGCTCCGCCTCGACTCTCGTCATCCACCCAGCCGATGTTCTCTCCAAAGCCCCGGCGGTCGACGGATACGTAATGCAGGTTGGTGAACCAGGTAACGCTCAGCTGCAGGGCTACCGCCAAGCGCATCGCCTGGCAGTCATCGCTAAGCGGATGCCATTGTTCTCGACCTGAGTCTGGATCGTCGTAATAGAAAGCATCGCTCCCGCGCCGATACTCCAGATCGAATCCCATGGCCTTTGCTGAAAGCCGCAACAGCTCATGGTCATTCATCGCCACGGCCCCTTGTAGATGAGGTAGGCCATGTAGAGCGGGGAGCCTACCGTGAGAACGGGGAGCAGGGCGGGAATCAGGAAGATCATGGAGTCACCTTCTGGCCGAGCAGCACATCGCTGACGACCTCCCAGAGCTGTGCGGGCGTCCACTGGAACCGGTCGAAGTCGGTGTCTGGCTCGACGCCGACGCGGCAGGTGGAGTGCGCGCCAGATGGATACTCACCGCGCTTGGCCATGATCGTCGCCACTCGGCCATCGCCGCCGGGCTCCGTGCGGTGGTATTTGTACGCCAGGGTGTTGTAGTCGTTGCCGGCGGTGATGATGACCGTTCCGTCCGAAATGAGATCGGCGCGCCCGTCAGGCGTCCATGGCCTGCCGCCACCCGGTGTCCGTGCGCCTTCGTGCAGGTACAGCATGTACTCGCCGGCGTCATGGTGAACGATCTCAAAGCAGTGATTGACTTGCTTACCAACGATGACGCGCGAGGTGAAGTTGAAGCGGTGGTCGTGGATCGCCGAATGCTCGAAGCAGGCCCGGCGCGGCAACTCAGGGTGCCAGACGTGCAGGCGCTGATTGCCCTGGAGCTGGACCTGCACGAAGCCGAGCCCATGGAGGGTGATTTTGTCCGTCATTACGTCATCGATAATCATCCGATCACCGCCTTAATGGTCAGGGCCAATGGAAGCCAGAAAGAAGAGTAAGTTGCCGGCAACGCAGGAAAGGATCATGGCGCGGCCTGCTTGATGTGGGAGTCGACCCATTTGCGCATCCGCTGCCAACGCCGCTCCGGTGTTTCGCGGATCAGCTTGTAGCGGCCATCGGCTTGCAGCTCGTACTCACCGTCGCGCTCGTCGTTCTCGAAAACGATCTCCGCAGCCATGGCCTCGGCGATCCCAAAAGCCTGTGACACGCTTTCACGGCAATGAGAGTCGATGCTCGTCATATCCAAGCCGCGTTTGGCACCGAGAACGCCCAGCGTGCAGAACTGGCCATCGGCTTCGAGGGTGTCCGTCACCAGCCGCTTGTCAGGCATCGCGTCCATTGCATCGCGTAGTTCGACCAAGAACGCCTGGCCACGCTTCCCGTTCAGCGCTGACTTCACGGCGCCCCTCCAGCAGATCAGGCCCCATCCGCCGCAATCGTCGCTGTATCCGCTGCGGCTCATGGCGTCACCTCGCGGCGTGCCCACCAGCAGACCGGACCGTCGTCGGTGTCGTGGATGGCCAGGCAGAACCAACCTTCGCCATCCGGCCGGTCCGGCTCCCAGTAGCTGCAATCCGGATCGTGGGATTCGAAGTAGCGGTCGGCAATTTCCGGATCGGCGAACTCCAGGCTTACCATCTTCACGGTCAGGCCCTGTTCAGCAATCCAGGCTTTGCACTTGTCACCGTCACCCTCATCGAAGTCGGGCAGGTCGGGGTGCTGGAACATCCCGTTTTCATCGCGCACAACCGGCGCCGGCTGAATCAGTTTTATCGTTTCCATGGGCGAGCTCGTCCTTGCCGCTATAGCGGCTGACTTTGAAGGGGGAGGGAGTAATTTTGCGTGATGAGTACAGATGTACTCTTTGCGGAATTAGACGCCCGGGCGGCCTTTGAAGGCGAGCCAGATGTAGTGACGACCCTTGGCGGTGACCTTGATCTTGCCGATCTGCCGGTTCCAGCTGATCAGCCGCAGCTCTTCGAGGATGCTCGTCAGCGTGTGGCCTTGGTGCCAGCCGGCAAGCGCCTTGATGCAGCCTTGGGCGAGCAGTCCGCGGAAGTCATCGTGGCCGAAGTTGGTGCCCTGGAATGAGCTCTGCACCTGCTCATCAGTCACCAGGTCGGTGATGGTCCTCACGTTCGGGTCTAGCCTGTAGCTTCTGTGGGTCATGGCAGTTCGTCCCCGAAAATCAACTTGCACGGGCCGAGCCGCACTTTTGCGAGCTCTGCCACCTGTTCATCAATCCGCTGATCCGCTGCGTTCAGGCGCTGCTGCAGGGCTGCGTTCTCAGCCTGTAATCGGGTTACCACCGGCATAAATGCGTCGTAACAAGCGTTCCAAGTCCTGGTTGAGTAGATCGCGTTTTCTGATTTCCCGGAGAAAGCGACCATACGCTCCGGCATTCCTTCCAAGTCCCCGCCATCAGGCGGCACAGGGGCGGCGAACTCGACCAGCGTCGTGCTGCCTTCCTCGGGATACTCGGATGTCGCCAAGTGCAGGCCGTAAACCTCCTTGCCATCATCGTCGGTGACGGTGCCGACCCAAAGCAGGCCGTCTGAATATTCGCCGAACTGTCCATCCGCGCCGTCGCCGCAGTGGAAGTTAATGGCGCCGATTGTTTCTTTGTCCAGCAGCATGCTGGCGGGCACTAGTTTGAACTCGCTCATCCTGCAATCTCCATCGATACCAGATCATGGGCATTCACCGTCTTCATGCCGAGGCGGTGGGCGATTTGAACTTCGAGCTTGGCGCCCTCTGATCTTTCCCATCCAGGCAGCAGGGCGATCACTCCGCACAGTCCGAGACGCGTCAGGTCGTAGGCCATGTAGTCGGCCCACTGGGCGCCGGGGATAATTCCGTGGTCGGCCGGGTTCTCTACCTGGTAGCCGGCGGCGCGCAGTTGACCGGCCATGGCGTTGAAGGCGGGGTAGTTGAAGTCGGCGATGCCGGTCATTGGCCCGGCCAGGTAAACGCGATTGGCGCGGGCACCGGCGAGCGTCACGCCTGGCGCGACCACCGCGCTGATGCGGTCGACAGCCCGGTCGATTGGCGCCTGGATGAATGGGGGCGGCGGCTCATTCGCTGGCGGGGTTGTCCGCGTGACGGCCGCGATCATCCCCATCAGGGACTCGGTGACGATGGTGCGAATGTTTTCTGTGGGCATGTGGCGTCCTATTCCGGGTCATGCCCGGGCGGTGGAGGGTGGGGATTCAGCTACAGTTCATCGACAACCGAGGAGTGACGCTATGGCTTGTCCGATCTGCGGTAACGCTGAGGCAATAAAACATTCAACGTTTGCGGGAGGGCTGCGTTTCAACTGCGCCCCATGTGGCGGTTACTTTTGCATTTCTTCAACGCTCGAAACGTTGGCCATCGGCAAAGAGTTCGACATAGGCCGAACCCGAACCGTCCTTGAAATCAAAAGAGAAAAGAAGAGGCGGGAACCGCTTGATCCGAACCGGCCTCAGGATCTGGAGCCGACTCTTACCTCTGATGACCAAGATCTGCTCATTCATCCGGGTTGATCTGACGAAGAATGCGGCGGCCGATCCAGCGAACGACGGTGACCGCCTTGCTGTTGCCGATCGCCTTGTAGCGCGGCCCGTCCGGGCATTCACTGGCGGGCTTCCCGCGCCACGGGATCAGCGTGTAGTCGTCGGGCATGCCCTGAAGGCGTTCGCACTCGCGGGGGATCAATCGGCGAACACTACTCGTTGAGATCAGCGCCTCGCTTCCGCCGCCGGCGTCACCGTGAGAGGCTCGAAGAGATGGTAGGCCCGGGCTGTAATCGCTGATTCCGCGTAGAACTGAGACGATTGGTTGCCCGCGCCCGGTGCCGTCCTCGCTGCCATCGAATCCATCGGCCTTTAGCGTGTGGGTGATATCGCCAGTTATGCACACGGCGACCTGGCCGCCGGCGTTGGCGTGGCTTCCTGCATGGTTCATGGCGCGCAGCGTCGGCGCGATTGCACCAGCGTCCGCTCCGTGATCCTTGCAGGAGAAGGCGAGAACCGCATTCTCCTGGCCGTTGTTACGGCCAAGTGCGAAAGCAGTGGTGCTGCTGACGCCCGGGTCCTGCGTGCCGTGAACCACCAGCAAGCCTGACTCCGCGTCCTGCTGAGTGGCGCTGCCGGCCGCCTTACCATTCGCGTTGAGCGTACCGGCCACGACGAAGGCTTCCGAGTCGGCGCGATGACTGCTCTGTGATTGAGCGCGAAGCGACGGCGCAACCGCAAGGAAGTGTCCAGCCGCTGCGCCGTCAGGTCGACCGCCAGCGCCACCGCTGTAAGCGTGGCTGGTAAGTGCGCCGATCACGTCCGGCTGAACAAAAAACGTCTCGCTTTCCATATCAAGCCGGCTGTCTTTGGCGGTCAACGTCGCCGAGCGCTCAACCGATCCTTCAAGGCTGTGGCCACCGAAAGCCGGTATGCCGCCGAACATCGACACCGCCGGCCCTTCGTCGCCCTCGCAGTTCATGCAGCCGTACGGTCCGAGTTCTTCCGCGAAGACGTGCCCACATCCACACTGGAGCGCAGGGCCGAAAGGAGCTGTTCCGGTAACGTCTTGCCCCTCGCCTCGGCGCGGCGCAGTATCCCGGCGCACGCCTTCTCGCTCAAAAAGTACCTCGGTGGGATCGAATCCGTCTCGAGCACTTGCGACAACGAACACACGGCGGCGTCGTTGGGCCAGGCCGAAATATTGGGCGTCCAGGACCCGCCACGCGATTGTTCTTTTGGGTCCATACACACAACCAGCGTCTGGCCACCTTTTCCCTGAAGGCTGCAGCTCGCAGTCTTCCCCAGCAAGCGCGCCAAGAAAGCATCCGAAGGCGTTCCCTTTGTCGCTGAGGACACCGGGGACGTTTTCCCAGACGACGACACAGGCAGGCTCTCGGCGGCTGGCGCGAACATAGTCAGTTGCATCTGC
Organism: Pseudomonas rhizozeae; assembly: GCF_031583775.1. NCBI lineage: Bacteria > Pseudomonadati > Pseudomonadota > Gammaproteobacteria > Pseudomonadales > Pseudomonadaceae > Pseudomonas > Pseudomonas rhizozeae. Next base: position 51,590 of record NZ_JAVLSB010000001.1, on the reverse strand, counting down.
GAGCTCCACGTATTTAATGGTGAGGGCGCCACGCGGGTCGAGCAGACCCTGGCGCATGCCGGCAACGCTGAATGCCTGGCACGGGGTTCCGCCGACAAGCACGTCCGGCGCGGCGATCTTTCCGGCAAGGACCAGGGCCCCGAGCTTCGTCATGTCGCCGAGGTTCGGCGTGTTCGGGTAATGATGGGCGAGCACCGCGCTGGGAAAGGTTTCAATCTCGGCGAACCAGGTCGCGCGCATCCCTAGCGGCTTCCATGCAAGCGTTGCCGCCTCGATGCCAGAGCAGACCGAGCCGTAAGTGATTTCCATAGGGGATCCTCGCCGGCTGGCGTGATTCGTAGAAGTGGGTTATTTCTTCGGGTAAGTCTTGGTCAGCGCCGCGTTGACGCTGTTGCCGCGCAGCAGCACCACTCTGGCGAGCGCTGCTCGGTCGGTCTCGCTGTGGCTGGCTTGACTGAGCAGGCCGAAGTAGCTGTTGGCGGTTTCTCGCAGATCCTCGGCGGGCGCCACGGCTGTTCGCTTCAGCGCCTGGGCCAGTGACCGCTTGCGAGTGGTGCGGCGCCAAGGCTTGATGACGTGGCCAACGAAGTCGATGCCGCGATCCACCGGCTGCAGGATGGTCTTCGACGGGTTCAGCTTGGCGCCCAGGCGCGGCAGGAATGCTTCGACCTTGGCCAGCCAGGCGTTCAACTGCTGCGGCGATTCATGCAGGAAGAGGAAGTCATCGACGTAGCGGACGTAGTGCTTGGCGCCGAGCTGGTGTTTGGCGAACTGGTCCAGGGCGTCTAGGTAGACGTTGGCGAAGAACTGCGACGACAGGTTGCCGATCGGCAACCCGAGGTGAGCCGGTTGCGCGGTGAGGCGTTTGTGCTGTGGCACCCGGTTGAACAGATGTGCCGGGCTGCGCACCTCGTAATCTTCGCGCGGGTCGTGCATCAGGATCTGCTCGGCAAGGGCCAACCACCAGGGTTCGGCGATCTTCTTGGCCAACTGCTGGCGCAGCACCTGCTTGTCGATCGCGACGAAGAAATTCGCCAGGTCGCATTTCAGGTAGAACACAGGCTTCGACCAGTTCTGGCTGGCGCTGCGGATCTTCGCTTCGAGGCGGGTTGCGGCGTACAGCGTGCCTCGCCCTGGGATACAGGCGCAACTGTCCGCTATGAAGCTCGCGTAGAAGCGCGGTGCCACACGGTTGTAAAGCAGGTGGTGGACGACGCGATCCCGGAATGCTGCTGCCCACACCTCGCGGGCTTTGGGGCGGGTAACCACGAAACATATGGATCGGCCTGGCCGGTAGGTGCCGGCAAGCAGGTCGTCGTGAAGCGCTACCAGGTTGCGCTCCAGGTCCATTTCGAAGGCCAGCGCGCTGGCGCTGTTGCGCTTCGTGCGACGGCAGTCGTAATAGGCCTGAACAATGTCGCTGAACGGGTAGGGGCCAACAGTCGAATCTGCGGACGGGGCGGACGCGGAGCTCGTTGTTCTTGTCGTTGTTGTTCTGATTGCCATCATCGAAGTTCATGTTGAATGCGTTGTTGGCGGAGCGCTGCGACCTGTCGTGCTATCTACGTCGCCGAGCCGAAGGCAAAGCCGATCAGCAAGGAAACTGCGCGAGACCTGCCCGGACGCTTTAGACCGGCGGTATCTCTGATGCGCATGGCGGTGGCCCAGGGGGCCAGCGGCACGACCAGATTCAATTCGCACAGACCAGAAAGCCTTGGCTCTCAGGTAGCGGGCGCGGTTGGGGTGGAGCGTTTCCAGGCTGACGCCTGTTTTCCGATTGAGGTGGTGACCTCTATCGCGCCGGCGTGCTGCCCGACGCTGATGAACCGGCTTTCCTTGAAAAGACGCATCAGGAACTCAATGACCTGGACCTTCTCGACAAGCTGGGTCAGGTGCGGACGCTTGTCCGTGGTCGAGTTTGCCCGAGCAATCAGCAACAGCACGTCGATGCACTCATCGATGACGCGCTTGCCGAGCGACTGTTTTAAGTCCCGCGGGATGTTCCGGGTCAGGTTCGTGGCGATCTGGAGCAGGCCAAGCGAAGCCTTGTAAATCTGCAAGTCCGTGTGCATTGCCATTCGGCGCGCTCTCCAAGAGCAACCGGCCCGAGAGCCGGATCAAGAACGAATAATTGAAGGATCAAATGAAGAATCTGCGGACGGGGCGGACGCGGAGCTCGCTGTACTTGCCGAGGCTGTTCTGACCGCCATCAACGAAGTCCATGTAGAATGCGTGGTCGGCGGAGCGCTGCGAACTCGACCAGTAAGCTCCCTCGGTAATCAGGTCATGCGCCCATGCCTGGTAGAGTTGCGCGGCCGCTGGCAGGTCGAAGTCTTCATGGCCGTCAGCGGTGTATTCCCGCGCCTTCTCGGCAGCAGGGTGGCCACCTTCGGCAATCAACGCATCCGTGTTCGCTTTGCCATCCCACTTGCTGGTGGCGTTCGACTCTTCTTTGTAGCGGCCCCACTTGTGCTCGCCCAGGTCTTTGTCGGCGAAGATCAGGTAGTGCCCCGGGATATCACCGCGGGCCGGGACGAAGCCACCATTGATGCCGCCTTGCCCCGGCCAGTATTCGCCTATCGCCGGAGTGCTAACCGGGACGATCGAGTGAACGGTTGCAAAGCCTGCAGGCGCCGGGGATGGCTCAGGGCCGAAGAAATTAACTGTCAGGTTGTTGATGGTGACGGGTGATGCCTTCATGGGAAGTCCTCAGGGTTATGCTTCTGTGCCGGTCTTGGCGAACTGCTCAAGCTGTCGCGACTGCTTTTCGGTGATTACGATTTCGGGTCGCGACATGGACGCGAACCGTGCGGAGTCTTCGGCGGGTGCGGCCGCGAGGTTTAGCAGGAAGGTCGATACAGTCTCCTGCCATTCCTCGAAGTCGTGGCGCTCGCCCAGCACCTGAAGCGCATCAGCGAGCGCTTTCGACACAATCAGAGTGCGCTTCTCGGCGCCGATCCGATCCAGCAGGGCTCGCTCCTTGGCGCGCTTGTCCTTCTGAATATCCGCATTGCTCTTGGCCATGACCTGCCTCTTCGATGCCGTGGGCTGGCAGATCCAGCCATGTCTGTCGGCGGCGCTGACGCCCCCGGTTGTTGAGCCGCTTCACGCCGGGCCCGGGAACTTGATGTTGTTCTCGCGAGCAATAAGCCTGGCGCGCTTCGATTCCATGCCCATTTCCTTGGCTGCCTGGATCACCGTCATGCCGTCGGCGGCCAACTCCTTGAGTCTCGGGGCCTGCTTGTTGCGTTCGATTCGCAGCTTATTGCTGTGTGATGTGCCGAACGCGCCGTCCTTCTCACCGCTGACGCCGGCGGCGACTTCCTCAACCTCGCGGCCGGAGCTGAAGTACTGCTCCAGCTTTTGGTTAAGTTCTGAGAGGATCGAGTCCCGCGGGTTGGGCATTGGCACGCCGATCACTGCGCACCTCCAGGGAGGCGGTTGGCCTTGTCTTCGAACTGCATGGCGATGTCCATCGCCGCCTTGTAGTTCCAGCGGAAGGCTTTGGTCTTTCCGCTGGACAGGTCGACGACGTGATACGCCTCGCCTACTGCCTTCACTTGGTAGCGAACCTTCTTCGGTGGCATGACCTGGTCAACGCGACTGAAGAACTCGATCCGCGCGGCGTGGGTTTTTTGAAGCAACACACCGAGTTCGTCGATGCGCTCTTGAAATGATGGATGCATGGCAGATGCCTCGGTGTGGGTTGCGTTTATTCGTCAGCGCTCGTCCGATCTGCTGGTTGCCGTTGGGCGCAGGGGAGAGTGCTGACGAATAAAAACAGGAAAAAAGAAAGGCCCACTGGACAGGAGGGCCTTTCACAGATGCAGCAGTCTGATTTGAGATTTTTGGCGGGACGATCAGCGCCAGAACGCTGTTGCCCCGATGGTCGTTCGCCAAGGCCCGCGGATGTAGCGCAGTGGATCGCCTGACACGCTCGAAAGCCCTGAAGTTTCTGGCCTCTCAAAGCTCAGCGCGGCACCGATCAGAATGATCTGGAGCATGTTGCTCTCCGGTGGATTTATGCAGGCGGCCGGCACTGCCCGGCGCGTGTCTGGTTTGGCCGCTCGTACCTGAGAAGCCCCGGGACTCGCCTAATGAAAAGCAATAAACGAAGGATTAAATAGGCAATCTGCGGACGGGGCGGACGCGGAGCTCGCCGTCCTTGACGCCGTAGCTCTGAGTGCCATCACCGAAGTGCATGTGGAATGCGTAGTTGGCGGAGCGCTGCGAACTCGACCAGACCCACCCATCATTCTTGCCGTTCAGGTTCAGCCAGATTTCGTACAGCTCGGCGACGGCCGGCAGATAAAAGTCGTTGTGACCATCTGCCTCGTGTTCGTAGGCCGCTTTCGCTGCCGGGTACTCATCATCTGATTCGATCAGCACCAAAGTGTTGGTGAAGCCGTCGATAAGGCCGGTGACCGGCGCCTCTTCGGCATACGGCCCCCACTCGAAGCGGCCCAACTCGGCGCCGAGAATCATGCGGTAGGCCGGGGCATCGCCGCGGGCCGGCATCACGCCGGCGTAGATACCACCTTCGCCAGGCCAAACTTCGCCCAGGGCCGGCACTTGAAATTTTTCTGCAGTATTCATGGTGTGTCCTTGTCGGTTGTCATCCCACTGCACCCTGTCTCCAAGGTGCAGCAGTGATGCTGTCCGTCAACGGCGTGGAGGCATGTCGCGTTGAGGGCCGCCAGGTGCAGGACCTGCGACCTCTGCCGGGGTTACCCCTGGACCGAGAATCTTGATTCGCCCTTCGTCGAACCATTCCGATTTCTGGACTTCGTTAAGGTCTTTCCGGATTGGCGGCGAGAGGCAGTACTGATCACAGCCCGTGATGTATTGCGTCCGGCCTACGATCGTCCCGTAGAACCCGGTGATCTTGTCTTCTGCTTTCTGTCCAAGTTCGATCATGATTTTTCCTTTGTAGTTATGCCGCTTCGAGCGTTTCGGAGCGGCGGGTGATCCGGACCTGGGCGATCCGCACCGAAGGTGGTCGGCGGTCGCGGCGAGCGGGTTCGACTGACTGAACGTTGGCCACTGCGTTCATGGTCAGCAGCGCGACCAAGGCGAAGCACAGCGGCGAGATGATCTGCCTGCGCATCGCTTCGGCTACCAGCGCAGCCCGGCGGGTTACGCCGAGTTTGTACATGGCGTTGGTGAGGCGCTTGGCGACGGTCGCCGGCGAGATGCCGGCCTCTCTGGCGATTTCCTTCGCCGTCAGCCCTACGGCAACGAACAAAAGAAATTGAAGTTCTCGCGGTGCCAGGCCACGCCCGAGGTAGCCCTTCCATGTGCCGTTGACGATTTCGGATTGCATCGTGGTGACTCCCGGTAGTTTTCCCAATGCACCCGGCCAACCAGGTGCATCAGTGAAAATTTCCGTCCTATTGCCGCCGGAGGGGCGGGGCGCACTGCTTGCCGGGTCATTCACACGGTTCTGGCGTTTCACCATCGGGCAGCCGTACAAGGTTTTCCCTGTCGTTGGCAGGCTTTCGGGCCTGTCTGCTCGCCGGTCGCCGGTAGAGGCAATGCGGTCTGTTGGTTATTGCGCTGACTGTTAAAGAGCGGAGCCGGTTATGTGTCGGCATGGGCAAAATATAGGCGTACACATATTCTCTGTCAATGGGTAAACCCATAAGTTTTTCTCCAGGCGATAAAAAGCCCGCACAATGCGGGCTCTCTTCACATGTCGATGTACTTTTTCCAGCCAATCCTCACGCTACCTTCCTCAAGTCGCTCAACCGTGATCCCATCGGTTTCATCGAATTCTTGTAATACCCGTTCCCAGGCTTCGGGTGACTCGGTTTCTCGCCTGAGAATGGTGACTGCTTGGAGCTTTTGTACGCTTGGGTCGGAAACCATATGCTGGATCCTACGGCCTACCTGCTCGTAGGAATTTGGGACAAAAGTGATGCTACTGGTGCTGGTGCTCATACTGTTCCTCCTTGTTATTGCTGTATGGATAGACAGTATTTGATACTGGGCAAAACGGCAATGCCGAAGGAGTACATTTGTACTCTTTCGAATGCCAGCCCAAAAAAAACCCGCTAAATGCGGGCTTTCAAAGTGAGCTGACGGTCGCGGTGGGCGCTAGAGTTTCCCTGACATCCGCACGGCCACACCAATGATTCGGCAGTGCTCATCGCACTCGACCATTTTGTAAGCAGGGTTCAACGGCTTCAGATATCGGATGCCACCGTCTTCTACCAACTTCTTGAATGTTGCCTCATTGCTTGCTGGAAGCTTAGCAATTACAAGCTTTCCTGGCTGTACGTCCGCTTCTGTGTCCACCAGGATCATCATTCCTTCCGGCACGCTGGTGCCGTTCGGAGCTGTCATCGAATCGCCTTTCACTTCAAGCCAGAAGGCCGGCCCCTTTGAGTCGTAATCAGAAATTTCGTACTTGTCAGAGAAACCATCCGGATAGGGTTGAACTGCCTCCTCCCACGAGCCTGCGGACACCCAGCTGATAACCGGATAGCGGTAGAGCATCTCTAGCTGGACCACGTCCTTGATGTTCGATTGCTCAGCGTCTGACGTAACCATTGGTCCCGTCCCGCTTTCAATCCAGATAGCCGAAACACCACACGCCTTCGCGATGGAGGCGTTATAGGAAGATCGCTGTGAGCGGCCTCTCTCGAGATCCGAGATCGATGCCTGGTCAATGCCAACAGCCTTCGCCAATTGAGCCTGAGTTAGGCCTGCGTGGCGACGCGCTGCTTTGATTCGTTCTTTATATTCCATCACTCGATTATTACTGGTGCGCCCATACCGTTGCAAAGTGGTATGCCCATGAACTACGATATGGGTATTCACATACGAAGGGGCAGCATGATGACCATCTTTAAAGACCTCGTTGCCTTCTTCGGGACGCAAGAGGTCACCGCCGAGAAGCTCAGGGTCGATCAAAGCACGGTTTCTGGCTGGGTCCGGGGTAAGCACGGGATGTCTCCTGTCATTGCCAAGCGGGCCGAAGATCTGACCGGTGGGGCGTTCAAGAAAGAAGATCTTTGCCCCGCATTTCCATGGGCCGAAATGGTGGCCTGAAGCGATTTCGCTTCTGTTTCGTTGGGCCAATTATCCGGGGCCGAGCGAACAAAGAGCAGAACACCGGATTGGCTGTGAATTTAACCAGTGCTTGAGAGGTGAGCGATGGATCAGCAAAACGAAGGGAAGGTGGTGGTCGGCGGGATCGACGTCCGGGCAGACGGTTACGTGCTCGCCATCTACGAAGCTGAGCGTCTGGAGGCGCAGGCGAAGGCGCTGTATGCGAAGGCTGAAACCTTGCGCGGACAGCGCCGGGTAACCGTTTTGATCTCGTCAGACCTCGGCGGGCCTGGTGGGTATGGTTTTCTCGCGCGCCTCGACGGACGAGTTGTTTCTACGGGCCCGGCTCAATCCGCAGAGGAGGCATGCCAGATCGCTTATCACTTCATTCAGGGTTATCAACCACCACTTCGCCTTCCGCCGTTCGGTGCACGTGTGGATCAAACACTGCCTGGAATCGTGGAGGGTTTTGAAGAGATTGTCGGAAATGAACAAAGCGCAGCCCCGAGAAACTGATTTCTGCGCCTTCCGGTAGATCGCTCAGTTCCTTCAGCAGCTTCTCTCGACTGATCGTTGGAATTCGTTCGTTTGTCATGTCCGGCCTCCAAGGCCTTTTCTTTGGGAAGCAAAAAGCTACCACGGATGCGCCGGACACCTACAACGCCTGAATCGCAGGCACAAAAAAGCCGGTGGCTAGACCGGCTTCTTCAACAACTTGTAAAGCAATGTGGGGCCATTATGAACACCAACACCGCTCCAGGCAATACCCACCATATCGCGACACTTTTTCGCGAATCTCATAACGTGTCGCAACACACCATGTCATCGCGCGAGATTGCCGACCTGACCGGCAGTACGCACGACAACGTGCTGAAAACCATTCGATCCTTGGTTGCCAAGGGTGTCGTTTCTTCAAACGACACCCCCTACGTCCACCCGCAGAACGGTCAGGTCTACCGCGAGTTCCTGCTTTCCCAGCGCGACACCCTGGTGGTGGTCTCCGGCTACAGCGTCGAACTGCGCGCCCGGATCATTGATCGGTGGCAAGAACTGGAGGCGAGGGCGGATCAGTTCCAGATCCCGGCCACCTACGCCGAGGCACTGCAAGCGGCTGCTGATCAGGCGAAGGAAAACCAGTCCCTACGCCTGGTGATCCTGGACCAGGCGCCCAAGGTTGCCGCCATCAAACGTCTCGCATCAGCCGGCGGCGCAATCTGCATCAGCGATGCCGCCAAACAGTTGCAGGTCCCCCCATCCAGGCTTTTCCAGTGGATGGAGAAGAACCGGTGGATATTTCACCGCGGCGGGTCCAAGCGCTGGACCGCCTACCAACCCCGAATCACCTCCGGCTATCTCGTCCACAAGGTCACGGCGCTGAACAGCGATCCGGAGACCGGTGCAGACCGTGCCGCCTTCCAGCCTCTCGTAACGCCGAAAGGCCTTGCCTATCTGGCCGAAAAGAATATCGGAGCCTCGCTGTGAGCGTTCAAGCAATGTCCTGGGCGCTCTCCTTGCCCACCCAATCGCTCAAAGATTCAAGCGCGCGCCATGTGCTGCTGTGCCTTGCCAACTACGCCGGCTCGAACGGTGCTGGCGCATTTCCATCGGCTTCAACCCTTGCCCAAGACACCGGCCTGTCTGAGCGCACCGTTCGTTACAAGCTGGACGACCTGGAGAAGTCCGGACTGATCCAGAAAGGCAATCAGGCGATCGCCGCCGTGCACATCGACCGTCATGACCGCCGCCCAGTGGTTTACGACCTCCAACTATCGCGGGGTGCAAATCCTGCACCCCGTACAAAACGGGGTGCAGATGACGTAACGGGGTGCAACTCACAACAGAACGGGGTGCAGCCTGGAACAGAACGGGGTGCAGAGGCTGCACCCAATCCATCACTTAACCATCAGGGAACCGAAGAGCAGCAGCGCGAGATTGATGACTTGATCGCTCGGCAAGACCAGACCGCCATCGAGGAATTGGATCACCGCCAGCGCTTCGCCATGTTTGCCGAGTGGGAGTTCCCGGAAAGCTACATGAATACCCAGCTGAAGATTGCCGGCCTACCTGCTGAGTCCATCACCGATGAGTTGCTGGCTGGCTTTAAAGGTTTCTTCGTCGCCAAGTCTTCGACTGTCGACACTGCGGCGGGCTGGTGTTTTCGGCTGGCCAACTGGATCAAGCGTGATCGCGTGAAGTCTGCTGGCGCAGCTTCTGCTGACGCCTCAGACGAGTTCGATGATGACTGCACCGCGTGGATGAAGGAGGGCTCCAAATGAAAACGGTATCCATGGTAGCGGCCCAGGCCATGACCAAGGTTCGCCACGGCGATTTCATCGAGTCTGACTCCGAGGTCACCGCTCAGGAACAGAAGGACCTGGCTCACGAGACGGGCAAGGTGATCAACCAGTTGTTCCGTCAACTGCGTTCAATCCGGACGGCCTGGCACCAAGCGTGGCCCGACGCCAAGGCCTACAAGGAGTCGAAAGCCATGTGGCTCAAGGCGTTCATCGAGAACGGCATCTGCACCCAGGAGCAGATCGATATCGGCCTCATGCGTTGCCGCGCCGAGCCATCCGACTTCATTCCGAGCGTCGGCAAATTCATCAAGGGCTGCGTGCCTTCGCCCGAAATGCTCAAGCCACCACTGCCGAGTGTTGAGGCTGCCTACAAGCAGGCGCTGCGCAATTGTCACCCCACCATGCACGGCGTGGCCAAGTGGTTCCACCCGGCTGTCTACCACGCCACCGCTGCGGCGGGTTTCAACAGCCTGCCGCTGCTCAGTCGTGAGCTGGGGTTGATCAGTTTCGAAAAACGCTACTTGGAGCAGGTACGCAAGGTTTGGATGGGTGAGCAGCTTGGCCCTGTGCCTGTTGCCGAGCTCGCCGCGCCTTCGGCGCGCACACCGGAAGTTGGCAATCAGGCGCTGGCCGAGTTACGGGCCATGCGTGCGCGAGGTGGCGCCCGTGGCTAATCCGCACCTTGCCCCGACTGACCCGGCCGCCTATCGCTTCGCGGTGCACTGCTGCGGCTACAAGTGGGAGCTGACCGACAAGCCTGATCGCGCGGTAGCACTGTTCGAGCACTCATCGGCCGCCCTGAAGTTCGGCCAGGCAATGTGGCCGTCGACCTTCGAAGTCATCAACGTCACCACGGGGGAGCGGGTATGCGCGTGACGTCGAAGAAACTCCGGGCCTCGGCCAACGGCCAGGACTGCACCGTGCGCCTGCCGGACGTCTGCAACTTCAACTCGGCCACCACCGTGCTTGCGCATCTGCCGTGCGGCCAGAAAGGCATCGGCATGAAGGGCTTCGACACCGTCGCGGTTTACGCCTGCAGCGCCTGCCACGACGTGATCGACGGCCGCGGCGCCGGCGACGTGGACTGGCAGGACATGCCGCGTGCGATCGCCGAAACACATGAGGCCCTGATCCGGGCCGGAATACTTACCGTAAAGGGGGCTGCATGATCGACCCAATGACTTTGCTAGTCCTGATGATCCTGGCTTGCTGGGTGCTGCGCGAGGTCTGCGGCCTGGTGGACCGCCGCCACCGGCGGGCGCGGGGTGAGCGCCCATGATTCCGGCCGAAATGAAACTGTTCAAGGCAAAGCCCGTCCGCGCCAAGCGCGTCGACCGCGAGGGCCTCGAACAGGCCGCGCTGATCACCGAGATCCGGATCCGACTGCCTGAGGTTGCCGAACTGATCTACCACGTCCCGAACGGTGGGCACCGGCTGAAGAAGGTCGCGGCCGAGCTCAAGGGGCAGGGCGTCTCCGCCGGCGTTCCCGACCTGGTGCTGGCCATGGCCCGCGGCGGGTATTTCGGTCTGTACATCGAGTTCAAGGCGACCCCACCGAATGCCGCCGCGGTCTCGGACAGCCAGCAGAAGTGGATGCGCAAGCTGAATGAGCAGGGCTATCTCGCCGTCGTGTGCCGTGGGCACTTCGATGCGATGGAGCAGATCCGCGCCTACCTGCGCCTCAAGCCTACCTTGGTGGCCGTATGACAACCGCTGCGGTGAAAATCACCGAGGCCGAAATCAAGCGCCAGGCCGCAGGGACCGTCCAGGACGTGCGCGACCTCGAAAACAAGGGCCTATACCTGCGCTTCAATAAGGCCCGCACCGGTGGTTCGTGGTACCTGGTGTTGAAAGGCGAGTGGAACCATATCGGTACCTTCCCCGAGCTGACGCACAAGCAGGTGGTCACGGCGCTTCCGTCGATTCGACTGCGGCTGGCAGCGGGCGAGGGCGCGAGCCTGTCGAAATGGGACGCCGTCGGGGAGCTGTTGGACTGGTTCGCTGATCGCATGTCGCGCGATCGCAATCTGTCATCCAAGCGCAAGAACACCGGCGCCTCGATCATCAAGTGCCACCTGAAGCCACGTCTCGGCGAACTGCCGCTGATCGGCATCGACAAGGCAGCGCTCGACACCATGCTGATGTGGCCGCTGCAGGAGACGGTTTCCATCGACTACGTGCGTTCGGCGTTCCAACTGCTGGCCCTGGCATTCCGGCAAGCGGCCAAGCTGGGGATGATCACGTCCAACCCGATGGCGGCGATCCGGTTCAACGACTTCTCCAAGGCAAAGGTCGGCATCAAGCCGTCCAGGTTGCGGGGCGTTCAGTTGGAAGGCCTGCTCGGGCAACTGGCGCAGGCAATGACCACCGCGCCGCTGGATTCGATGCTCGCGCTGATGATGCTTTGCCACGGCACGCGGATCGGGGAAACCCGCATGGCCCGCTGGTCGCACATCAGCCTGGCCGAACGGGAATGGTTCATCCCGGCCGAGCACACGAAAACCGGTGTCGAGCATCACCTGCCCCTGACCGAGCAGGTGTGCACGCTGCTGACCCAATACCGCGAAGGCCAGTACGCCCGAGGGTATGACGGCCAGTGCCTGTTCCCGGCGCGCAATGGCAAGGCGCTGGGCGAGGCTCAGGGCTGCGCCGTGTTCCGGAGGCTGGGGCAGGGCGAGTGGACCAGTCACGACCTGCGCAAGGTGGCCCGCACTGGCTGGGCAGACCTCGGCATCGATCACCTGATTGGTGAGCTGCTGATCAATCACGCGATGGGCCACAACGTGAAGGTGTACATCCAGTCGGACGTGATGAGCCGCAAGCGCGATGCCCTCGAACAGTGGCACGCGCACCTAGATCAGAAAGGCCTTGCAGTGATTCACGGATTGACCGGCTTTAGATTTGAAGATTCTGGTAATTCGCTGCAAGCCGCACAGAACAAGGCCTGCGAGGCCAATCAATATTCAACCATAGGCGAGGTTTAAAAATGATGAAAAAGCAGCATGGCCCCGCCTTTGTGCGCTGCCTGATCCCGATGGCGGACTGCCCATCCTGCGCCGGCGCCGGTTTGGTCAAGGGCGTTTTCCATCAAATGGATTGCATCGGTTGCCACGGCGCCGGCCTGGTCCATGCCGAGACGCTAGAGGCGATTCCGGTCGATGACCTGGTGGTGCAACTCGGCATGAAGGTGCGCAACCTCGCCGCCCAGCTCAAGACGCTCGACTGCTCGACGCCCAGCGCCGAAGCCAGGCACTACCAGCAAGACAACACGCGCGGCGCCGGCCGCTCTACTTTTCGGGGAGATTGACCAATGGCCAGGGCATTGAAGTTCACGGATCGCACTGTTGAGGACCTGCTCGAGCATTGGGGCCGCTGGGTGGTGTTGGGCTCCGGTGTGTCGTGCTGCGCTTCCAGGGAGAACGATCTTCACACGCCGATGATCACTGATGACGACGCGCTTCTGATCGATGGGCTCATGGGTCGCCTGCTCCAGCGGTATACCGAATGCGGAAACGTGCTGATGAAGTACTACACCTCGCGCGACAAGGCGCTGGTCGATGTGGGGCGGAAATTGGGCTTTGGCGAGGAGAAGACCCGGCAGCTTTGGAAGGCCGGAATCGCGTGGATCGATGGGGCTTTAGATATTCGTCGCGAGGCTGCTTGACAGGACCGGGGCCAATATATAGATTTCAGCTACTTTGCGGTTTTTCCGCGAGCAAAGCCCAACTCTGAAGTTGGGCTTTTTGCTTTCTGTAATGCAGATGACTGCGCAGGCTGATGCGCTACAGGCTGGAAGAGATCGCAGAGCGGTGCCGGCCACTCATTACGCTACGGTTCCCCTCGAAGCCGGAGATCAGCACCGGCCATCTGCACCAATTATTCGAAGCCTCGGCATTTGCCGGGGCTTTTTCGTTTTCGGCTCCACCACACCCATTGCTCCGAGCTGGGAGTGCTGCTGGAGCCGGATCTACTTACTCCCCTAAAGGGAGGACAGTCGGATGTCCAAAATGCCAGAAAAATCTCCTGACTTCTGGGCGCAGGTCTGGCTCGTCCTCAGCAACCCGCTTTGGCAGGGCGCGATCATGGCCTCCACCGTCTCTCTATTGCGCGTCCTGTACGAAGGCAAGGAGGCGAACAAGTGGCGTGTGGTGCTTGAGGCGCTGATCTGCGGCTCACTGAGCCTGTCTGCCAGCAGCGTTATTGAATGGATGGCTTGGCCCTCCAGTCTGTCGGTCGCGGCGGGTGGCACGATTGGGTTTATCGGCGTCACCGCGATCCGAGAGTTGATTATCAAGTTCCTCGGTCGCAAGGCGGACTCAGCATGAAGGCGATCGCTACTGCTTTGATCATTGCCCTGGTCGGCATTCTGCTCGTTGGCATCCAGCAGTACCGCGTGACCATCCTGCGCGCCGAGGTGGCTGTCGAGACCAAGAGTAAGAACGACGCGATCACGGCCAACACCGAAAGTCAGGCCACCATCACCACGCTCCGCGCCGAGGCTCAGCGCAATGCGGACTATTTGAAAGACCTGAACAGCCGGCTCAAGGCCAGCCAGGACAAAGCCAGAAAGGCGGAGAAGAACTTTGAAGATCTCAAGCGCAACAGCAAGCCTGTTCGTGATTGGGCTGCTCAGCCTTTGCCTGACGGCCTGCGCGGGAAAGCAGCCAGTGGTAACAAAGACAACAGCATTAAGGCTCGAACCCCCTGAACTGGTCCCATGCGAGCGCGTCGACGAAGCCCAGGCTGATCTCCGCGACAACGGCGACGTGTGGCAGTTGAAGGACCAGGCAATCAACCTGCTCGACACTTGCGCCGACCAGGTCGACGCCCAGATCAAGCGCAGCCAGAGCAAATAATCCGAGGTGAGTTGTGCTCAGAATCGATGCGCACACGAATGTGGAAGAGCTTTCCAAAGCATTCCGCATCCTGGAGAAGAAGCAGCTCCCGTTTGCTTTCGCTCTTATGGCCACTCGATTGGCAATGCTGGTAAAGAAGGGCGAATTGTCAGTGATGCGTGCACGCCTCGACAGGCCGACCGCCACGACGATGAACAGCCTCTACGTTAAGGCCGCCAAGAAGGGGAACTTAGAGGCGCGCACATTCTTCAAGGATGCTTGGACCTCGGGTGTCCCGGCTGACACTTACTTGCAGCAGCCAGTAAAGGGTGGTCGCCGGCCGCATAAGCGCTTCGAGAAAGCGCTGATCGGCAAAGGCATCATGAAGCCAGGCCAGTACGCAATCCCAGCAGCATCAGCGCTCAATCAATTCGGCAACGTACCGCGAGGCACGATCATGAAGATCCTGTCGGGCCTGGGTGCGGCCGAGACGGTAAGCGGCGTGCAGGCCAACGCCACTGGTAGCAAGAAGAGCAAGCGTAAGGGCAATGCGCAGAAGTATTTCGCCGGTGACGTCGATGGAACACAAGGCATCTGGGAGCGGAAGAAGACTGCCTTCGGCGATGCTGTTCGGCCTGTATTTGTCTTCAGTGATAGTGAGCCTGGCTATAAGGTCATCGTTCCGTTCTACAAGATCGCAGACAACATCGTGAGCGCGAACCGAGCGAAAGAATTCGCGAGCGCGATGGATCAGGCACTTTCTACAGCCCGGGGCTGATGGGCAGGGCAAGAGGGTGCCCCCCCTTTGGGTCCTTCCCGGGCCCCCAACCCCTTGCGGGTAATTCGGGCCCCGCGCGCCAAACATGTATGACCTTTTTTCCACGGTTGGTTGTTGTGTAGTCATGGCCAAAAACGAAACAACCAAACAGCGCGGCTGGTTGAACAAATCCGAGATGGCTTCGAGCCTCGGGATTTCGCCGCAAGCCTTTGACAAATGGGGAGTTACGCCTGTCGCCCGCATAGGCCGAGAGGCGTTCTATACCGTGCAGAACGTGGTCGAAAACCGCGTTGATCACGCACAGCGGAAACAACAACCTGGGGGTGATGGACCGGAAGGTCTTGATCCGTGGGCCGAACAAAAACTCGTGCAAGAGCGCTTGCGGTTGACCATTGCCCAAGCGGACGCGCAGGAGAAGAAAAACCAAGTCGCCGACAAGCTGTTGGTGCCGGTGTCCTTTTCTACATTCGCCTTGGAAAAAATCTCATCCAAGATTGGTTCAAAGCTCGAGACAGTTGGCAAGACGGTGAGTCGCCGTCATCCGGAAATTGATCCTCGGATACTAGAAACCATGGAGCGGGAGATCGCCCTGGCTCGCAATATCGCCGCGCAGTTCGGCGACGAACTACCGGGATTCCTTGATGAGTATCTTGCAACCATGGATTCATGACCTCGGCAAAGCCGTACGGTTAGGGTTGCAAGGTCTATACAAAGAGCCGCCCATGACGGCGGTCCAATGGGCCGACGAACACTTCTACATGTCCTCGGAATCGTCGTATCACGAGGGCAAGTGGACGACAGACGCGTTTCAAATCGCCATCCTAAATGCCATGGGAAACGACTTGATCGCAGTCGTTAACTTCGTGAAATCTGCGCGGATCGGCTACACCAAGCTGCTCATGGCGAATATTGGTTACAAGTTGCAGCACAAGCGCCGCAACATCGTTATGTGGAGCCCGACTGACCCTGATGCTCAGGGCATTAGTAAGCGGCACGTCGACGGCCTGGTTCGTGATGTGCCTGTGATAAAGGAGCTTGCGCCCTGGTTCGACAAGAAGCATCGCGACAACACACTCGACCAGAAAGTTTTTTCCAACCGAAAGAGCCTATGGATACGCGGCGGTAAAGCCTCGCGCAACTATCGGGAGTTGTCCGCCGACGAAGCGATCTATGACGAGCTTTCAAATTTCGACCAGGATATCGATGGTGAAGGTGACGCCGTTACCCTCGGTGACAAGCGTCTGGACGGAGCCACCTATCCAAAGTCAATTCGTGGGTCGACACCCAAAAAGGTCGATAGCTGCCAGGTCAACAAGGCAGCAAATGAATCGCCAGTAAGACTTCGGTTCCACATTGCATGCCCTCACTGTCAACAGGAGCAGACGCTCAAGTTCGGCGGGAAAGACTGCGCGTTCGGCCTGAAATGGGACAAGGACAAACTCGGCCAGGCGATCAAAGCTTGGTATGTATGCGAGCACTGCGCCGCATGCTTCTTTCACCCGGACATGGTTGCCGCCTCGCCACATGGTCGATGGATCTGCGAAGAGACTGGTATCTGGACGAGAGACGCAATGGACTGGTTCGACGCTGATGACCAGCCGGTGCGAACTCCTAAGTCTGTGGCGTTCTTCTGCTGGGCTATCTACAGCACATGGTCTGCATGGCTGAAAATTGCCGAAGAGTTTCTCAAGATCAAAGGCGATCGCGAGAAGCTGATAACTTTCACCAATACAACGCTCGGCGAAATGTGGGATGACGATCAGGGAGAAAAGCTTGATCACGAAGTCCTTTACGGCCGCCGCGAAGTTTATCCGCAGGTCCCGGCGCTTGGTCTAATCCTCGTGGGTGGCATCGATACGCAAGATGACCGTTTCGAGGGGCGCGTCTGGGCCTTCGGTCCAGGTGAGGAAGCTTGGCTGGTTCACCGCTTCATTTTGATGGGCGACCCTGCGAGCGAAGAGCTTCGCCGCAAGGTGGGCCTTGAGCTGCACCGGCAGTTCACCCGCGTGGACGGCACCGTCATGAAGGTTGAGCGCTGGACGTGGGACGCCGGCGGCCACTATGCGGACGAGGTTTATGCCGAGAGCCGCAAGCATGGCGTGCACTGGGTTGTGCCAATCCGCGGAGCAACCATCTACGGAAAGCCGATCGCGAACTTTCCGCGCACGAAGAACAAGGTGCACAAGGTCTTCCTCACCGAGGTCGGTACCGACAACGCCAAGGAATTGCTCTACAGCCGGATGGGCCTGCCGGTCGATACGGCTGCCTCCCAGGCGGGCGTGTCTCAGCCTGGTGTCGTTCACCTTCCGGCCAACGACGTGATCTGCGACGAGTCGGAGGTCAAGCAACTCACCTCTGAAAAGAAAAAAGCAGCCATCTCCAAAGGCAAGCGCGTGATGCGCTGGGACAGCGGCGGCCGTCGAAACGAGGCGCTCGATTGCTTCGTGTACGCGCTCGCCGCTCTACGCATCTGCCAGCAGCGGTTCGGGCTTGATCTCGATCTGCTGGTTGCTGCTGTCACCGGCGGCAACGAACCGGACGCGGAAGAACGACCGCGGAAGAAGTCCTCTCACTGGAATAAAAACTGATGGCCTACACGATCGAGCAATACAGCGCCCTGCAGGCGGCCATCGCCGAAGGGGCGTTGTCGGTCCGCTATGCCGACAAGAGCGTCTCCTATCGATCACTCGACGAGATGATGCGAATCCTCAAGCTGATGGCTACTGAACTTGGGCTGAATGCCTGCAACGACGGCGGTCGCCGTTTCGCTTCGTTCTCCAAGGGGTACTGACATGGGGATGATTGACGATCTGTTCCCCGGGTTCGCGGCCAAACGTTCAGAAATGCGATTGAAGAAAGCGCGCACTGACATGGCGCTGAAAATGATTGAACGCCGGTTTGAAGGTGCAGCAGGCGGCCGCCGCAATGATGGTTGGCGGGCGACGGGGGCCGACGCCAACGTGGAGAATGCTCCGGCCTTGGCCAAGCTTCGCAACCGCGCCCGCGATCAACGTCGTAACAATCCGTTCGGTGAGCGCGGCATCACCGGCATCGCCGACAACGCTGTCGGTGCAGGGATCGTTCCTCTGCCCTTGGCGAAACGCGATCGCGATGGCTTGCGGCTGATGGATTTGTGGAAGGCCTGGGCAGAGACAACCGTTTGCGATGCCGACGGCCTGGATAATTTCTACGGCCTGCAGCACATGATCATGGAGGCGGTCGCTGAAAGCGGTGAGTGTTTGCTGCGCCGCCGCCGGCGCTTCAGCTCCGACGGACTGCCCGTCCCCGTACAGCTTCAGGTGCTTGAGGCCGACTTTCTCGACGAGTCAAAGGCCGACATCGCAGGGCTCAACCGAATCATTCAGGGCGTTGAGTTCGACGCTCTTGGCCGTCGGGTCGCCTATTGGTTGTTCGATGAGCACCCTGGCGCGAACGCCGTTTGGGGTTCTCTGCAATCGCGCAGGGTGCCGGCAGAAGATGTGATTCATGTCTTTCTGCGCAAGCGTCCAGGACAGGCCCGCGGTTACAGCTGGCTGGCACCTGTCATCCAGCGCATGCGCAACTTCGACGAGATGGAAGATGCCGTGATGGAGCAGGCGAAAATCGCCTCTTGCTTCGCGGCCTTTGTCACCAAGGATGAAAACACAGCGGCGCCGGGTGGAAAAAAGCCGGCGCTTATTGATCGTGTTGAGCCTGGAATTGTTCAGGAGCTGGGCTTTGGAGAAAGCGTCAGCTTCGGTACACCGCCAACATTCAACGGCTACACGACCTATTCCTGGCAGCAACTGCATGCCATGGCTGTTGGGTTGGGTGTGCCTTACGAGCTACTCACCGGCGACCTCAAGGGTGTCAATTTTTCGAGCGGGCGAATGGGTTGGCTGAACTTTGCTCGCCGGGTGGACGTTTGGCAGTGGCGGATGTTGATTCCGCAACTGTGTGACCAGGTCTGGCGCTGGTTCATGGAAGCTCAGGTGCTGCTGCCTGGCGGGGTGACCGATGACGTCAAGGCTTATTGGGTGCCGCCGCGCCGAGACATGGTCGACCCCAAGGCAGAAACGGAAAACGTCATCACTCGTGTGCGCAACGGTCTGACCACTTGGCCTGATGCCTTGCGCGAACTCGGGATCACAGACCCCAAACGGCATGCCGAGCAGATCAAGAAAGCCAACGAAATGATCGACGAATACGGCCTGGTCCTGGATTGCGACCCGCGCCGAGTTGCGGCTGCTGGTTCTCCGAGCCTGCCACCAATCACAGAAGAGAAGCCAGACGATGCCGACTCCAAACCAGGCGACGACGAACAAGACCCATGACACTCCAATGTTGAGCCTTCGCGCCGCCGTGCGCGAAGGCTCAGTCGACGTTGAAGCGCGCACCGTAGAGCTGGTCTGGACAACTGGCGCGAAGGGCCACCGCTGGTCGTGGGATGTTGGCAGCTACATGGAAGAGCTGGAAGTGAGCGATGAGGCTATCCGGCTCGATAGGTTGAACAACGGAGCCCCTCTGCTCAATTCCCACAAGTCAGAAGATCTGAATGACGTTATTGGCGTAGTTGAAAGAGCGTGGCTCGAAGGCGATCAAGGTCACGCACTGGTGCGATTCAGCAAGCGAGACGACGCCGAAAAGATCTTCCTTGATGTCCAGGACGGGATCTTGAGGAAGATCAGCGTCAAGTACGTCGTTCACCGCTACCAAATTACCGAAGACAGTGAAGAGAAGCTTCCTACGTATCGGGCCGTTGATTGGGAGCCATTGGAACTATCTGTCGTTCCGATTGCTTTCGATGACGGCGCCAACTTTCGTAGCGCCAAAACCCCGGCCGAATACCAAGGCCAGAAATTCCCCACCATTTTTGAAGTTCGGGAGGCAGATAAGCCCTCCGAAACACCGGCCGCCGTGCCTACGACCCAAGAGGAAGATGCAATGACCGAAGAAGAGAAGCGCGCGGCCGAGGACAAGCTTCGCCGTGAAGCCGCCGATGCCGAGCGCCTGCGCAGCCTCACCATCCGCACCATGGCGCGCAAAGTGCAGATCGACGACGATGTTTTCGTCGAAGACCTGATTGCTCGCGGTGTTCCTGTAGCGGAGGCGAGTTCAGCTCTGATCGACAAGCTGGCCGAGCGTCAAAACAAGGATCAGCCGCAAACCCGCAATAGTCAGCCAACTGTGGTCACCGGCGGTCTGGACGTGTCGGTGCTCAACGCAAAGCGCTCTGCCATGCAGAATGCGCTGCTTCATCGCTGTGACGCCAACATCGCGCTGGAAGAATCCGGTCGTGAATTCCGCGGGATGCGCCTGGTTGACATGGCTCGGGAATTTGTCGAGATGGCCGGTGGTACCGCTCGCGGCATGACGCCGCAGGAGTTGGCCCGTGCAGCTTTGGGTTGTGATCGCCAAGCTGTCCGTGCCGCCGGCATGCACAGCACCAGCGATTTCCCGTTGCTGCTGGGCAGCACCGTCAATCGCACGCTGCGTGATGCGTACACCAACGCGCCGCAAACTTGGCGCCCGCTCGGCCGTCAGACCACTGTGCCAGACTTCCGTGCAGTAACCCGCGCCGCGTTGGGCGACATCGCTGCGCTGGAGCAGGTTAAGGAACATGGCGAGTACAAATACGGCACGCTGTCCGAGGACGGTGCACCGATCAAGGTCGCCAAGTTCGGTAAGATCATCGCCATCACTTGGGAAACCATTGTGAACGATGACCTTGGCGCGCTCACCCGTATCCCTGCAGCGCTGGGCAATGCTGCCGCCGCGACCGAATCCAACGTGGTCTGGGCGCTCTTGCTGGGTAACCCGAACTTCACCGATGGCGTTCCGTTCTACGACGCGAGCCACGGCAACGTTGCGGCGGGCGGTGGCGCGATCAATACCACCACCTTGGCGGCAGCCCGCGCAGCGATGCGCAAGCAGAAGTCGAAAGCTGGTGAGTTCCTCAACCTGGCTCCAGAGTTCCTGGTTGTCGGTCCAGATAAGGAACTGGAGGCATACCAGTTCACCAGCTCCAACTACGTGCCGGCCAAGAATGCCGACATCAATGATGTTCGCAACGCATCGCTGACGGTTATCGTGGACGCCCGAATCACGGGCAACCAGTGGTACTTGTTTGCCGCGCCGGGCGGTGTCGACACGTTTGAATACGCCTACCTCGAAGGAGAGCAAGGTGTATTCACTGAGACCCGCGAAGGTTTCGAAGTCGACGGCATGGAAATCAAAGCGCGGCTGGTGTTCGGTGCTGGCTGGATCGATTACCGCGGCGCGTACAAAAACTCAGGCGCGTAATTCGCCATGTCGATCTGAACCCAAAAGGGCGCCGCGTGGCGCCCGTTTTGATTTCCAGTTTCTATCTCTAAAGGGGACCTTGCATGAAGACTTTCATCCAGCACGGCGACTGCCTGACCGTTATTGCACCGGCCGGCGGCACCAACTCGGGCGAGCTTTACAAAGTCGGCGGGATCATCGGTGTCGCAGCCACCACCGAAGCGGCAGGCGCTCAAGTGGTGCTGAAGCTTGACGGTGTGTTCGGTCTCACCAAAGTCAGCGCCCAAGCGTGGGCCGTCGGCGATCTGATCTACATGAACACCACCAGCCGCTCTTTGACCAACGTCTCCGCGACTGGTCTGGTGCTCGTTGGCGTGGCCACCGAAGTGGCTGCGAACCCATCGGCAACTGGCGCCTGTCGCCTCAACGGCGTATCCGCTCCGGCAGCGGTGTAATGGGCTGGGCCACCATGGCCCAGCGCATGCTCGGCGTTTCGATCCGCACCTTTAGCGAACCTACGGCGGCCCTTGATCCATTGGGGGCCGTGTACTGGCTGACCGATGGAATCGAACCCGGTGTGCCGCTAGCCCAAGCCGTGTTCGATACCGCTCACGTTTCCGTTGATCCAGAGACGGGCGCGCCGGTGTCGAGCCAAAACCCAGTGCTCGGCGTTCGATTGATCGACTTGCCGAACGAGCCCACCAACCGCGATCGCGTCCTAGCTCGCGGGGTCTTGTACAAAATTAGCGATCTGCAGCCCGACGGCGTGGCCGGCGTAACGCTCATCCTCCGCAAGGTCTGAACATGGCTCACCCACGAGAACTGATTCGCAAGCAGGCTGTTGCGGTGCTGAAGGGCGCCACCAATGCAGGGGCCAGCGTCTACGCCAGCCGCGTGGCGCCGCTCATTTCCAATGGATGGCAGAGCGAACTCCCCGCGATCATCGTTTACACCATGGACGAATCAGCCGAGATATTTAACCAGGCGCCGCGCGAATACCGGCGCCGGGTTGAGTTGGTCGTCGAGATCCACGCCGAGGGCAACGAGGCGCTGGACGACACACTCGACACCCTGGCGCGGCAAGTCGAAAGGCTGCTGCTCATGGATGACACGCTCGGCGATACCGCCAACGACTTGCAATACCAGCGCTCGCGGATGGTGCTTCTTGATCAATCTGAGCACCTGACCGGCGCTTGTCGGCTCATCTTCGAGGCCGAGTACTTCGACCGTCACCCCGACGATCTTTTCAATCAGAGCCTGCCGGACCTGAACACGGTCCGGACCGAATACAGCCTGAGCAACAACCAACCCAATCCGGCGGATCGTGCCGAATCGATCATTGAGGACTTGAACCCATGACCACCCGAGTGCTGGTTAAACCCGTCGAGGGGCGCCTGGTGCGCATCCCTGGCACCTATGCGGCGATTGACCCCGCCGGGACACCGGTGGAAATGGACAGTTACTGGGTCCGCAAAGTTGCCGCCGGCGACGTGGAGTTTTCAACTCAAGAGCCTGCTGTCCAGGCCCCAATCAAAGGTGAGAAACAATGAGCATCGGATTCGACACCATCCCTGGGCCCGGTTCGCTTCGCAAGCCAGGCGTTTATAGCGAAATCGACAACAGCCAGGCAGTCCGCGGGCCTCAGTCGGTCACCTATCGCCGGCTGCTTATCGGCCAAAAGCTGGTCGCAGGCGTGGCTGTGGCTAACACCCTGGTCCGCGTGACCAGCGCTGCGCAGGCGGACGCTCTTTTCGGTGCCGGCTCCATGCTGTCCGGGATGGTTCGGGCTGCGCTGGCGATCGATACCTACACCGAACTCCAGGTAATGCCGTTGATTGATAACGTGGCGGGGGTTGCTGCTACCGGTACCCTGGTCTTCACCGGCCCGGCCACTGCTTCGGGAACGATCGAATTAATGATCGCCGGCCGACGTGTTTCGGTAGGCGTGATCAGTGGCGATTCGGCAACGGCCATCGCCACAGCGGCAGTTACGGCGATTACGGCAGCGCCCGATATGCCGGTAACCGCAGCCGCCGCCGTCGGCACAGTGACATTGACCAGCCGCCACAAAGGTGAGGCCGGTAACAGCTTGAATGCCAGGGTCAACTATTACACCGGGCAGGTGCTCCCTACCGGCGTTGGCGTGGCCGTGACGGCCTTCACCAATGGCGCTGGTAATCCGGCGCTGGCGGCCGCGCTTGCTGCACTGGGTGATGAATGGCTTCACACCTGGGCGATTCCGTACACGGACGCCGCCAGCCTTGCCAGCGTTAAAACTGAAATGGACAGTCGCTTCGCGTGGGCCCGTGAGATTGAAGCGCATGCCTTCGCGGCCGCGCGCGGCAGCCAAGGGACGCTCGGCGCGATCGGCGACAGCCACAACAACCAACATCTGACAATCATGATGGCCAACGATGAGCCGATGCCGGCTTATGAGAAGGCCGCTGAAACCATGGCTATTGCTGCTTATTACGCGGCCATCGACCCGGCTCGGCCTATCCAGAACTTGCCTTACGTCTGGTGCCTGGCGCCGGCGGCCGCGAATCGATTCACCAACCAAGAGCGCAACCTGCTCCTGTTCGATGGTATCGCCACCAGCAAAGTTGCTACCGACGGCACCATGCTGGTTGAGCGGCTGATCACCACATATAAAACCAATACCGCCGGCGCGCCGGATATCAGTTACCTGGACAGCGAGACGCTGTTCACCCTGATGAAAATCCGCCACGACTGGCGCGACTACATCCTGCGTAAGTATCCGCGGCACAAGCTCGCCGACAACGGCACGCGCTATGGCATCGGTCAGGCCGTGGTCACACCGAACGTGATGAAAGCGGAAGCGATCGCCAAGTTCCGCGAGTGGGAGGAGTTGGGGCTGGTCGAAAACATCGACGACTTCAAGGCCAACCTCATCGCAGAGCGCAATGTCAGCGACCCGAACCGGCTCGACATGCTGTTGCCGCCGGACCTGGTCAATCAACTGCGCATCGTCGCCAACAAAATTCAGTTCCGCCTGTAAGGCGGACTTCAGGAGAACGATCAAATGGCTGGCAAACGCGTTGGCGGCATCATCAGCTTGAAGATCAACGGCGATATGTACTTCGCCAAGGGCGACTTCACCTACAACATCGGCATGCCCAAGAAGGAAGGCGTGGTCGGCAGCGACCGCGTCCACGGCTACAAAGAAACGCCGCAGATCCCATTCATCGAAGGCGAAATCACCGACCGCCAGGAGATGAGCCTCGAAGACTTGCTCAACACCACCGACGCCACCATCACCCTTGAACTGGCCAACAGCAAGGTGATCGTTCTGCGTGAAGCTTGGTACGCCAGTGAAGGCACGGGCAACACCGGTGAAGGCAACATCGCGGTGCGCTTCGAAGGCATGTCGGCCGAGGAGGTCAAGTAATGGCGACGGAAAAAAAGATCACACTCAAGGCTCCAGTGCAATTCGGCAGTGAGTCGGTCAGCGAACTGGTAATGACTCGGAAGCTCAAGTACCTGCGCGGCTACTCGCTGCGGGTGACCTCGGACGGCAAGGGTAGCGGGGCGATCGATCTGGACTTTTCAACGCTGATTGATCTCAGCGCGAAGATGATCGGTCGCTCGCCGGCATTTATTGATGAGGTCGACGAAGACGATCAGGCCGTGCTGCTCCAGGAAGCCCGAGATTTTTTGCTCAAGCACCTGGGGGGTGGCAGTCAGGAGTGACTGTCGTCGTCAAGGTAATGGGCGTGCAGCCCTCGGAGGTCATGGAGATGGACTTCGAAGAGTTGAACTGGTGGCTTGAACGGGCTGAGGAGTGGACGGGATGGCAGACAAGGGATACGGATTAAGCGTAATCATTGGTGCTGTTGACCGACTGACCGCGCCGCTGCGCGGGATGCTGGGCAAGGTGCAGGCGCTGAGTGCCGGAATCAGCCGTTCGCTGGATCGTGCCGGGTTGCCGGTGTTCACCAACAGCCTCAAGAACGTCGGCAGTGCCTTGGGCGGCGTGGGCACCGCGGTCGGACGAAGCCGTGACAGGCTTCTTGGGCTGGGCGCCACGCTCGGCATCACCTCGGCGGCCATCGGCCTGTTCGTGAACGGGTACGCAGATGCGACTGGGGCAATCGGCGACACCGCCGAGAGAACCGGCATCAGCCGCGAGCGGTTCCAGGAGCTTGGGTTTGCGGCCAAGCTGACCGGGTCGTCGTCGGAGGTGCTCGCTGGCGCTTTGCAAAAAATGAACATCAACGTGGGTGCAGCTACCAAGGGTTCGAAGGAACTGACGCAAATGTTCGCCGGCTTGGGCATCAAGCTCAAGAACACCGACGGTAGCCTGAAGAGCACCGACGAGCAGTTCGCCATGTTCGTCGATCGGATTTCCAAGATCAAAAATCCATCACTGCAGGCGCAGGCAGCGGTGAAAATTTTCGGCAAGAGTGCCACCGAGCTTTTGCCGTTGATAAGGGGAGGCAGTGCAGGGCTAAAAGAAATGTCGGACGAGGCTCGCCGGCTTGGGATTGTTCTATCCGACGACGCTGTGCGTGATGGCGAAGCGTTCGGCGACATCCTGGACACACTGAAAGCCTCCGTCACCGGGGTGGGTAACATCATCGGCACAGCGCTCGTCCCTGAGCTCAGCAAAATGTCCGTGTGGCTCACCGAAACCATCGTCAAGTACCGGCCTCAGATCGAAGCTTTTGCAACGGCCTTCGCGCGCGATCTGCCGGGCAACATCACAAAGATCGTTGGTTTTCTTGGTGATCTTTACGACGGGATTCAGCCAGTGATCAGCGCCGTCGGTTGGCTGTCCGATACCTTCGGTGGAGCCAATGTGATTTTCGCAGCCCTGGGGGCTTACATCGGCGGCGGGCTGGTGTTGAGCATCCTGAACTTGGCGGTGGCCTTCAAAGGCTTGGGCTTCGCCATCTCGGCCACGCCGGTCGGGTGGTTCCTCGCCGCAGTGTTCGCCATCGGCTTTGCTGCGACTGTCATCTATAAAAACTGGGGCTCGATCGTCGAGTTCTTTCAGGAGAAATGGGCAGGGGTCAAAGCCGCGTTCAGCGATGGGATCATCAACGGGATCGTGAAGGTTTGGCAGGAGTACAACCCGGCGACGCTTATCATGGAGGCGCTCAACGGTCTGGTGAAATACATGACTGGCTGGGACCTGAGCGCGATCTTGGGTGAAAAAATTAAAGACGCCGTCAGTGCAATGAAAAGCGCAATCCCTGACTGGGCGGCAAAGCTGCTGGGCATTGAGGTGACCGAAGGTGCGTCTGAAGGTGATCAGAGTTCGGATCCTCCGCAGACATCCATTTCAGAAACTGCGGCGTCAGCGTTTGCCCCGGAATCTGGCGCAGCGACGCCAGGGTCGGAAAAGGATCTTGCTGATATCGGCCGCCGCGCAGCTCAGGTAGGAAGTGATTCCGCTCAGCTTATTGCCCCGGCCCCGCAACCTGCCGAGGTCCGCGTAAAGGTCGACTTCACCAACGTGCCAAGAGGTGTCCAGGTGAAAACCGAAGGCAGCCAAGGCGCCAAGTTCGACACGGACATTGGCTACTCAATGGCAGCGCCGGCCTAAATCATTTCTTCATTGCATCTATAAACGATGTGGAGTTTGAAGCCGCCTTGGTGGCTTCAGCGGATTTCTTCTTCAGGTCAGCCAGTTGGCTGTTGACCTCTGAAAGATCTGCCGGGTTAAGAGTAGTCAGTGACCGATGTATTTTGAAAGTCGCGGGTATTCCCTCTTTGAAGTACTCCCGCGAGTTACCAGCACCGCTTTTTAACCAGCCGTCGGCCAGTAGCGCGTTCTCGAAAACCTCCCGTTCCGTCAAAGGAAATTCGAGACGAACTGATCTATAGCTCAGCTTCTCCGGCGGAACCTCCGCAACTTTTGGGCCGTCACTCGAGTTGACCTTTGTCGAGAAGTTGTCTTTACCGTCGAAGAAAATCGACGCCGAATCAGCTTTTGCGCCATAGACGATGGTTTGCTTGCTGCGCTTGCATTCGTAGTAGCTGTATTTATCTACGCACTCGGTGAACCCCATTGCTCTACCAATATCGGGAGTTCCGGGAACGGAGAGGCCCGCAACCTCGACGGGCTGAAGGCGTCCGCCGGCGGTAATACTCGTTGCTGCCAAAAGCAAAAAAATCGGTCCAATCCTTTTCATTGTTTTATCCATTCGAGCACGTGATTTTCTTGATCATAAATTGCTTATTGCAGTTTGTGTGGGAAACCTTGCACGCACTAAACCCCGCCTGCAGCTTCATGCCGGCGGAATTGCTGGAGCGGGCCCATGACGTGGAGAGACAACTACCGCGCCGCGACTTTTCGCGGCGTTCCTTTTTTTGTGGAATCCGCCGACAGCACTCATGGGCGCCGCCAGGCGGTTCACGAACATGCTCAGCGTGACGTTCCATACACCGAAGACCTTGGCCGCAAAGCCCGTGAATTTTCGGTGTCCGGTTATTTGATCGGTCTGGAGTATCAGACCGCGCGCGACGATTTGATCAAAGCCTGCGAAACCGCAGGGCCCGGTGTCTTAGTTCATCCGTACCGCGGTGAAATGACTGTTGTCTGTCGCGGCCTGGGCTTGAGCGAAAGCACCAGTGACGGCGGCATGTGCGTCGTTAAGCTGACCTTTCTGGAAGCAGGGGAGGCGTCTTATCCATCTGCGAAGGTCGACACCGTTAATGCGATCAGTGCCAAGGGCAACACGGTTACTGATGTGGCGGAGAAGGGATTCGTTTCCGATTTCCTGACCACGGGTTTTCCTGCTCATGTGGCGGAAGCTGCCGCCGGCAACCTTTCGAAACTGGCTGAATTCATGGCCGCACCCGGCCTCGCGTTTTCCGATGACCTACAGGCTGCGTCAGATTTTTATGCCCAAGCCAAGGGGATTTCCTCGGACGCTTTCGACCTGGTGCAGAAGCCATTCGAAATGGCCAACCGCCTGATCGGCGTCTTCGGATCGATCCGTACAGCCTTTGGCAGCAACGCGTTCAGCATGCTCACCAGTCTTTTCGACCGGTCGTCGACCAAATATGAGGGCAGCACCGCCACCCCGAGCCGGCGGCAACAGGCGCTGAACCAGACATCAATGAACTCACTTGTTCGTCAGGTCGCTGTGGCTGAGGCCGCGAAGGCTGCCGTGGTCACGCAGACAACCGCCGTCACACCCGGCGGGATCCGTCAGCCTGAAAGTCAACCTACGGTTTACGACAGCTACCCGGAAGCAATCAAAGTTCGGGATGACCTGGTTGATCGCATCGACACTGAAAGCGAAGCGACCGCCAGTGACGAGATGTATGTCGCATTGACTGATCTTCGAACTGCCGTGGTCCAGGCCGTGCCAAGCCCCGAACAGGACCTCGCAATGATCGTGACTTACATACCGCGCGAGACCCTGCCGTCGCTTCTGGTCGCCTACAAGATTTACGGCGACGCCGCTCGGGCGGTGGATATCTCCAAACGCAACAGTCCTCGGCATCCTGGTTTCTTGATGGGTGGCCAGGAGTTAGAGGTATTGGCGGATGGATGACCTTGAGCTGCTGATCAACGGCATGAAGTACTCCGGCTGGACCTCGCTCGGGGTCACCCGCGCCGTGGACGCTGCCACCACAGCATTCACTGCAACGCTCACGGAGCGCTGGGAGGGCGGGGAAAACCAGTCTTCCCAGATTGAGCCGTGGCCGATTCTCCCGGGCGACACGTGCGAAGTCAGGCTGGCGGGTTTCCGGATGGTCGTCGGGTACGTCGACATCTTCAAGCCATCGTTCAGCGCGAATGACCACTCAATCAACATTCAGGGCCGGGACAAGGTCGCTGATCTGGTTGATTGCAGCGCCGTGCATTCGCCGGACGAATGGAAAAACATCGATCTGTTGCGGTTCGCCAAGGCGTTGGCCGCTCCATTTGGCGTCACGGTCTCGGCAGACGTCGACGTGGGGGCGCCTTTCCCTGTCTGCAAGTTGCAGCAGGGGGAGACGGCCTTCAAGGCGATCGAGCGATATGCCCGGCAGCGCAAGGTTTTGCTGATGCCTGACGGCGCTGGGGGTCTTTTAATCACGCGCGCCGGCGTTCGCCGCGCGGTGACATCGTTGATTCAGGGCGAAAACATCCTGGACGCCAGCGGCACCATCGACCACAGCCAGCGGTTCAGCAGCTACCTGGTAAAAGGCCAGGCCGCATACAGCCCGGACAGCACGGGGGAAACTGAAGCCCACATCGAGGGCGGTGTCAGCGACAGCGGAATCAAGCGCTACAGGCCAATGCTCTTGGTGGCTGAGACCGGCGGCACGGCGTCGAGCCTCAAGGATCGCGCCACATGGGAGGCTAACAGCCGGATCGGCAAGTCGGCGGCCGCGAGCATTACCGTTCAAGGATGGCGGCAAAGCCCGGGCGGTGACCTGTGGGAGCCGGGAATGCTGGTGTACGTCCGGTCTTCCTGGTTGCGGATGGACGGGATGATGCTGATCAGGCAAGTCACTTACGAACGGGGCGAAGACGGAACCACGTCGAAGCTGGAGATCGTAAGTCCTCAGGCGTTCGACCCCGAGCCTCCCGATGGCAAGGATGCCAAAAAAGGCAAGAAGGGCTCCAGGAACATCTGGGCCGAAGCAATTCCGGAAGAGGACAGGATTAAATGAATGACGGATTCCGCGAGCTCCGCGATCGGATGATGATGGTGTTCGGCCGCGGCGTTCTGCGTGGCGTAACGGATACCGGCCCGCGACAGCAGGTCCAAGTCGAGTTGTTGAAGGACGAATTACGCGACGGCCTGGAGCACATGCAGAACTACGGCTTCACCAGCCATCCATTGGGCGGCGATGTCGCCGTAGCGTTCACCGGCGGCAATCGGGAGCAAGGGATTGTGCTGGTCATCGATGATCGCCGGTACCGCATCCCGTTGCTCGCAGGCGAGGTGGCCATCTACGACGACCTCGGCAACAAGATTGAGTTGTTGCGCGAGATGGTGAAGGTGACGGCCGTGCAGCACGCAGAGGTTGTCGCACCAACTATCAAGTTGGTGGGGGAGGTGGAAATCATCGGCAACATCACCACCACCGGCACCATCACCAATAACGGCAAACGAATCGACAGCACTCACACCCATACAAGTGGTGGCGCAGGAGTACCCGTCTGATGGCTGACGCCGCAATGGTAATGACCGAAAACGGGGGAGAGTTGCTTCTGTCGGGACTCGATCTGGAGCGCGACGACGGCCTGCAGACGGCGGTGATCATCAGCCTGTTCACCGACCGCCGTGCCAGCGCCGAACAAATTCCCGCCGAACTCCCTCAGGACGACCTGCGTGGTTATTGGGGCGACATCAGCAACGCCACACCATCCGACCAAACAGGCTCTCTGCTTTGGTTGCTGGCGCGAGAGAAGCAACTTCCGCAGATCCTGGGCCGCGCCCAGCAGTATTGCCGTGAGGCGCTGGCCTGGATGGTCGATGACCTGATCGCCACGCGCGTCGAAGTGAGCGCTGAGTTCGTCGCGCGCGGCTGGATGCTGATCCTGGTAGATATTTTTCGGCCGACTGGCTCCCCGGTGCGTTACCGGTTCAACTATGAATGGGCGGCCCAAGCCGCGAAGAGGTCTGCCTGATGCCATTTGCGAGACCCACACTAACTGAACTGATCAACCGGGTAGTCACTGACATCAGTAGCCGGGTGACCGGCGTCGGGAGCGCAGTGTTGCGCCGGTCCCTGCTCGGTGTGCTCGGGCAATCCGAAGCCGGCGCCGTCCACATGCTTTACGGATATCTCGACTGGATCGCCAAGCAATCAATCATCGATACCGCCGAGAAGGAATATCTCGAACGTTGGGCTGCGATCTGGAAAGTCACTCGGAAAACCGCCGGTTTCGCTAGCGGGCAGGTGGCGCTATCCGGTTCCGCAGGCAACGTGGTGGAGGGCGGAACGGTAGTGCAGAGACAGGACGGCGTTCAGTACAAAACGCTCGGTGATGCTGTTTTCAGTTCCGGCCCTCTCATCATCCCGGTGTTGGCCATCGAGGCGGGAGAAGCTGGCAACTTTGATGCTGGCCTGCCGATTTTCCTGCTTTCACCGATTGCGGGCGTTCAGTCCACTGGCACTACGGCGACCAAGCTTGAAAACGGGGTTGACGTCGAGACCGATGATCGTCTGCTCGCGCGCCTTCTGGCCAGAATCCAACAGCCTCCCCATGGCGGTGCCTCTTTTGACTACGAGCAGTGGGCGCTTGAGGTTGCTGGCGTAACACGGGTTTGGGTCTATCCGATCCAGCTGGGACCGGGCACCGTTACGGTTCTGTTCGTCTGCGACGAAGAGGTAAGCATCATTCCAAGCCCCGCGAAGGTCGCCGAGGTGCAGGCCTACATTGATGTCAGGGCTCCAGTGACCGCTGAAGTGTTCGTCGCCGCACCAGTTGCTGATCCGCTGAACATGAACATAAAGCTCACACCTAACACCGCTGCGGTGCAAAACGCCGTCCGCGCGGAGTTGGCGGACTTGATTGATCGGGATTCCGCACCTGGTGGCACGATCCTTATTAGCCGGCTGCGCGAAGCCGTGTCCCTCGCCGCGGGCGAAAGCAACAACCAGATTGTGTCGCCAACCGCCGACGTCACGCACGCTACTGGGCACATGGCCACGGTTGGGACTCTCACCTTTTCCAGCCTGTAGGAGGCGCAATGCCAACAGCTGCTGAATACAGGGAGCAGCTGAAAGCGCTGCTTCCACCAGGCCAGGCCTTTCCACGCGATCCGGGCACGACGCTACACGATCTTTTGGATGGGATGTCCATCGAGCTCGCGAGAGTCGATGCGCGAGGCAGCGTTCTGCCGCAAGAAGCAAACCCCAGCACATCGGCCGAGATGCTCACGGACTGGGAGCGAGTGGCGGGGCTTCCAGACAAGTGCTCGGGCGTCCTTGAGGAAACGCTACAGGGGCGACGTAACGCATTGCTGACCAAGCTCACCAGCACTGGCGGGCAGTCGGCTGCGTACTTCATCGAACTGGCTGCATCGCTTGGGTACGTGGTGACAATCGAGATATTCCGGCCGTTCAGGGTGGGTCGATCGCGTGTCGGCGATGCACTCACCAACGGCCCCTGGGCTTTCACCTGGTTGGTAAGGGCACCGGAAGTATCAGTAACCACTTTCCGCGTTGGCCGGTCGGCCGTGGGGGAGCGCCTGCGCACATGGGGCAACGACACCCTCGAATGCAAACTAAATCAACTGAAGCCCGCGCACACGCTCGCGATCTTCGCTTACGGAGAATGACGCATGCACAGAATTGATGGGCCAGGCGCCACCGTCGACCACAGATTCACCGATGGAGATCCGGTGGGTGGTGTGGAGGCCACGGTTGTAACGGACGACTGGGCGAACGATGTTCAAGAGGAGTTGATGACTCTCTTGACGGCTGGCGGTGTCACGCCAGTCAAAGGTGTGCAGGATCAAGTTCTCAAAGCGATAGCTGCAATCCTTCGTGCCCAGTTGCTGACGGCAGAAGTCACGGCGGGTACAGCCCCGGCTTTCACGCTCACACCTTCAACCCCTATTACCGCTTACGCGGCAAATCAGCGTTTCCGGGTGAAGTTCAACGCGGCTGCGACGAGTGGGACCCTGAACATTTCGGGATTGGGTGCTAAGAACCTCAAGCGGTACGACTATACCGGCGTCAAAATCGCCGCGGTCATTGCTGCTGGCCAGCTTGCTGACGTCGAATACGACGGGACGGATATGGTCGTGCTTAATGGATTAACGGACCGGGATGGATTTGCGGTTTCCCTAGGCGCAAGCGGTTACATCAGATTCCCGAAATCGCTCGGAGGCTTTTTGGTTCAGTGGGGTTTCGCTACCAGCAACATCGCGGGGATCGACGGTATCGTTCTACCGACATCCCACGCCAATACAAACTACGTGGTTTTTTGCCAGTCCAGGGATTTCACCCAAAACGTGACATTTGGCGCTCAATCAACGAGCAACGGCACGTTCAACGTAACCGCTCGCACATCGTCCGGCCTTACCGGCTCAACCTTTCACTTCATGACGCTGGGGTTCTAGGCCAATGACAATCTTATTTTATGCCGCGGTTACGTCATTCGACGATGTTCCGGACGGTGGTGATATTCCAGTAGGCGCAGTTGAGATTTCATGGGCTTTGCGTCAAGACCTCCTGGATGGTCAGTCTGCTGGAAAAAGCATTAAGGCAGACGAAAACGGTTACCCCATTCTCGTTGATCGACCAATACCACCGCGTGATTACCTATCTGAGGCAGTCACCGAGGCGGCAAAGCTTCGATCAATCGCTGATTATGCGATCACGCCACTGCAGGACGCCGTGGATATCGATGATGCGACCGATGTTGAGGTGGCACTTTTGAAAGCCTGGAAGAAATACAGGATCGCGCTCAACAGGCTACCCGAGCAACCCGGCTATCCAGCGTCGATCCTTTGGCCTGCCACCCCGGTATGACCTGAGCAGTAAAGCAGCCCGCCATTGAGCGGGTATTTTTTTGTCTGGAGAAAAGTTATGGCTGTTACCGAGAAAGACCGCGAGATCCTCGCTCGAACGCTGTGGGGCGAGGCACGCGGTGAGGATCTGATCGGTCTAATCGCTGTGGCGTGGACCATCCGCAACCGCGTGTTCGATGGCAAGGCAAAGTCCTGGTGGGGGGAGGGTTACGCAGGCGTCTGCCAGAAGCCGTATCAGTTCAGCTGCTGGAACAAGAACGATCCGAACTTCGCCTACCTCAGCGGCGCTAAGCCGATCCCGTTCCGCGAACTTGCCCAGGCCCGGATCGCTGCTGACCACGTCATCGCCGGCACCGCGCCAGATCCGACCGGCGGCGCCACTCATTACTACTCGACCACGATGCCCAAAGCCCCCTCCTGGACGAAGGGCGCCACGCAGACGCTGAAGCTCGGGCATCACATATTCTTCAAAGATGTGCCGTAGAAGGTGCGGCTTCCTGCAGCACTTGTCTGCCTGGCCGGCGCGGATCATCATTACCGCTCAACCAGGATGAACGGACGACATGGACAAGCTACAAGCCGCCCTCATGATGCTGATGACAGTCGTCTGGATATCGGCGGTGCTTCTGGTCTTTTACTGGATGGCGAATTGAGAGGTGCGGCAGTGGAAGGTGTAGTGATGGGTGACAAGATGATGCGGGAGGCCGACCGACTGCTGGCTCAGATCGGCCGGGCCGACTCCATGATCGTCGCTGTGAAGGCTGGCGCGCGCGCCGACGGCTTCGTGCTCGGGCTTGAGACGGCCGGCGCGCTGCGGGTAGGCGATGCCGAGCGTTTATACATCATCTTCGAAGCTGCGCTCGATGAACGATTGAAATCCCTGGCTCCGTTGTAATCAGTTCATCACCTAGAAGATTGTCTTGGTCTGCGGGGTGAGGTTATCCAGTATCCCGCGCAACCGCTCGACCTCGCGCTTTGCGCCCCTCGCCGCTACCTCCATGTGGTAAAGCTCTTTCCGAACGGCCGCCAGTTCGCCAGCCCGCTCCCTGAGCAGGCGTTGCGCTTCCTCGCGCTGCGCGACTGCTTCCGCGTGCATCTCAACCAGACCATGGATATTTTCTCGGGCCCTGCGTAGCTGCAGATTCAGTTCGAGCACCTCGTTTTCCAGCAGATCTGCGTAGTGCTTGACGGTTTCCAGATGCGTCGGGCAGCCGAGCCAGTCGCTGGTGTCTTCGATTTCGTAGGGATCCACGGTGACGCCTTATCAAAATACTGTTTGGATATACAGTAATCGATGAAGGGTTGCCGGGCGAGAGCGGGGCGACGAATTGCAGCTTCACTCCGGCGCCATGAGCACGGCCAGGGTCAGCTTGATGAACTCCTCGTTTTTGTCGATGGTGTCCATTGCGCCTCGGATGTTGTCGGCCACGTCGGCGGACCCGCGGGCTTCCACCCAGTTGGAAAGCTCCATGATGGCAGCCTCAAGCGCGAGCTGGTTCTCGTTGATTTTGTAAAGCAGGGACGGGAGCAGGTCAGAATGTGGCATCGCGAATCCTCGGTTATGAGGTCAGCGTAGCACCGTGGCAAATGAAGTTTTATTAACTGTCGGCAGGACGCCGGAAGAGGGGAGTTCGAGGCTTAGTTATGGAACACTTCCATAATAGTTATGGAACGCCTGCCATGTGTGGAGAAATTCCCCGTAGGCCAGAAACGACAAAGCCCTGAATAATCAGGGCTTTGTCGTATAAAGATGGCGGAGGCGATGGGATTCGAACTCATGGACCTGTTACAGTCGACGGTTTTCAAGACCGTTGCCTTAAACCACTCGGCCACACCTCCGTTTTGCGTTGCGGGCGCCATAATACCGGAATGAAACACACTGTCAAACTCTCCACGTAGCTTGTTACAGAGCGTCTGTTATGATCTTTGCATCCGAACGTTTCAAACCAACAGGAGAGTCGCCATGCGCGAACAGGATTACGCAGTTAACAACAGCGTGCAGGCTGGGCAGCTAGAAGTTAGCCGCGTCCTGCGCAACACTTACGGCTTGCTAGCTCTCACCCTCGCGTTCAGCGGCGTGATGGCGTTCGTGGCGCAGCAGATGCGCGTCGGCTACCCGAACATCTTCGTGGTGCTGATCGGTTTCTACGGGCTGTTTTTCCTCACCAACAAACTCCGTGATTCCGCTTGGGGCTTGGTGTCGGCGTTTGCCCTGACCGGTTTCATGGGCTTCCTGCTCGGCCCGATCCTCAACCGCTACTTGGGCATGCAGGGCGGCGCTGAAGTGGTCAGCTCGGCATTCGCCATGACTGCGCTGGTATTCGGTGGTCTGTCGGCCTACGTGCTGATCACCCGCAAAGACATGAGCTTCCTCGGCGGCTTCATCACCGCGGGTTTCTTCGTCTTGATGGGTGCGGTACTGGCCAGCCTGTTCTTCCAGATCAGCGGCCTGCAACTGGCGATCAGCGCAGGTTTCGTGCTGTTCTCCTCGGTCTGCATTCTGTTCCAGACCAGCGCCATCATCCATGGCGGTGAGCGTAACTACATCATGGCGACCATCAGCCTGTATGTATCGATCTACAACCTGTTCATCAGCTTGTTGCAGATCTTCGGCATCATGAGTCGCGACGACTGATCAATCGGCATCAACGAAAAAACCCGCTTCGGCGGGTTTTTTCTTGCCTGCGATTTGTGCCGCGGCTACTCGGTGATGACGATACTGCCGTCGGCATTTTGCCGATAAATCGTGTACGGCAGCAGCAGGGTGTCGAATACTCCGGAGACCACGGCATCAATCAGCACGATGGGCGTGGCGTTGCGAAAGTCATCATCCTTGATGCCTTCGCGCAATGGCGCATGCAGGGCGCAGAAGTCGTACGTAATGCCGCTGTAGATACGCGGCACCGCGCCGCAATACGTCTTCAATTCCCGAAGGCTGTTGGCCGCTGCTTCGTCACTGCGGACCACGGTCTGCACCGTGCCGCAACCACCGAGCAGCAATGCCGCCAGCATCATTACCTTTATTTTCATACCGCCGATCCTTAGCTGGAAAACCGCAGCTTAGCAGCCCTTGGCGACACTAGGCCATGGGCGGCAAGCGGCGTTTGACCGGAGTCTTCTTGACGATAGCGGTATTGGTTTCCGCGACGGTATTAAGGCGGTCGAGCAGGGTGTCGAGTTGTTCCATCGAGCGGACATGCAGGCGCGCGATAAAGCAGTCGTCGCCGGTCACCTTGTCACATTCGGTGAACTCGGGAATGTCCTGGATTTGCCGTTCTACTTCCTGCAACCGCCCCGGCAACGGGCGGATGCGCACGATGGCCTGCAATTGATAGCCAAAGCATTTTGGGTCGACCTCGACGGTGTAACCCTTGAGCACGCCGCGTTCCTCCAGCCGGCGCAAACGCTCGGCAACGCTGGGGGACGACAAACCGCTGATGTTGGCCAGCGCTTTCAACGAGCGACGCGAGTCTTCCATCAGCGCGGCAATCAGCAATTGATCGATGTCATCGGTCATGGCGAATCTCGATTAGGCAAACAGGACGATTGGCCTTCGTAAAAAAGGCACAACGTCAGTTTAGCCTGATTTAGTCGCTGGAGAAGCCCCGCACGGGATCGTGATAATGGCCGCACTTGCAGAGGAGTTAAATGATGGACAACACACTTCGTCGCGGCTCGATCGAGATGACCGCGGCCATGCTGATTTCCGGAACCATTGGCTGGTTTGTGCTGGTGTCCGGGCAACCGGTGCTGGACGTGGTGTTCTGGCGATGCCTGTTCGGTGCCGGCACCTTGTTGCTGATTTGCGCGGCGTTTGGCTTCCTGAAACCAGGCCTGCTGACCCGCGCCACCTTTCTGCTGGCGGTGCTCAGTGGAGTGGCAATTGTCGGCAATTGGCTGCTGTTGTTCGCCTCATACTCCCGCGCGTCGATTGCCGTCGGCACGGCGGTCTACAACGTACAGCCGTTCATGCTGGTTGGGCTGGCGGCGCTGTTTCTCGGCGAAAAAATCACCCTGCAAAAGCTGTTCTGGCTGGGGATTTCCTTTCTCGGCATGCTGGCGATCGTCAGCGCTCATGGCGAGGAGGGCGCCGGCGGCGGTGATTACCTGCTGGGCATCGCCCTGGCCTTGGGGGCGGCGTTGCTGTACGCCATCGCGGCGCTGATCATCAAGCGATTGAGCGGCACACCGCCACATCTGATCGCGCTGATTCAGGTGTGCACCGGGGTGTTGCTGCTGGCGCCGTTCGCCACGTTTTCGACGTTGCCGCAACAACCCGGCGCCTGGGCCAGCCTGCTGACGTTAGGGGTGGTGCATACCGGCGTGATGTACGTTTTGCTGTACGGCGCGATCCAGAAACTGCCGACCGCATTGACCGGCGCCTTGTCCTTCATCTACCCGATTGCGGCGATTTTCGTCGACTGGCTGGCCTTCGGTCATCGTCTGGAGCCTGTGCAATGGCTCGGGGTGAGCGCGATCTTGCTGGCCGCCGCCGGGATGCAGCAGGGCTGGGGCATCAAATGGCGGCGCGCAGCGATGCAGTGAGCGGTGCTCAGATTTTCCAGCGCGGCGCGGTTTTCGCCAGGCGCTGGCGCATGTCGGCGATGTTGGTCGCCATTTGCCGGGTCAACAATCGGTAGCCGTCGAGTCGTGAATGAACCGGCGCCTCCAGGCCCGATTCAGTAGTCACGATGGCCCGCCCCAAACGCCCGGAAGCACCCGATTGCAGGGCCCGGGCCATGCCCACCAGTTGTACGCGAATCTGCCGGTGTTGCGCCTTCAATGCAGTTTGCAGGTGCGCCATCGCCTCGGCGTCGTTGGTATCCGGCCGGGTGTTGCCGAGGATTTCCAGGGTGCTGATGCACATCCGCAAGTTGCGCTGTACGGCATCCAGTTCGGTCATGGAAATTCGCACTTCCTTGGACACCGACGGCATCAGCGAGCGCAATTGCACCATCGCCACGTTCAAGCGGCCCATGAGTTTGAGGTGTTCGTCATCGGTCACCGATTGGCCGCCGACGATCCGCCCATACACCGTGGCGCAGTCGCGCAAAGCGCTGGCCAGGGTGTAGCGCCACGAGTACACCGCGTACAGCGGCAGGGCGAAGGAAAACGCCAGGGCCAGGGCAATGCCGATCAGAATATCCACCGCGCGCCACAGGCCGTCGGTTACCGGGTTGTCGCCATGGCCGGCGACGATGAACACAGTAATCGCCGACAGCAGTGCGGTGTAACCGCCCTTGCCGATGGCGTGGTAGGAGAAGAAGCCACAAATCACCGACATCGCAAAATAGGTCAGCCACGGCAGACCGAGCCAGGCTTGTTGCACCACCAGCAGCAACCCGATACCGGCGCCGATCAAGGTGCCGGTGGCGCGTTCAGCGGCTTTTTTGCCGATGTTGCCGTGGTGCTGCAAGCCGCCGATGACCACCAGCATGGTCACCGAAGCCCACTCGCCGTGGGGGAGGTTGATGCCGGAGGTCAGCAGGATGGTTGCCAGCAAACCCAGCGCCACCCGCACCGCATGGATGACCCGGGCATGGCGGTAGCGCTGGAACGGGTCGAACACCGGCCGCAGCCAGCGGCGGGTCCGGGCAGAGGTGAACAGGCTCAGATCGGGTCCCTCAGAAAATGTAATCGGTGGTCAGGAAGCTCGAATCGCGGCCACGAATGATCTCGCTGATCAGCTCTTTATTGCTGTCCTGGAACTTGGTCGCGACCAGGGTACGGATCGAGAACACCCGCAACGCATCATGCACCGACAGCGTACCTTCGGCGGAATTCTTACGCCCGTTGAACGGGTACGTGTCCGGGCCGCGCTGGCACTGGGCGTTGAGGTTGATCCGGCCGACCTGGTTGGCGAAGGTGTCGACCAGCCGGCCGATCTCCACCGGGTTAGTGCCGAACAGGCTCAGTTGTTGGCCGAAGTCCGACTCCAGCACATAGTCGATCACCGTTTGCAGGTCGCGGTACGGCACGATCGGCACCACCGGGCCGAACTGTTCTTCCTGGTACACACGCATGTCGGTGGTCACCGGGTACAACACCGCCGGGTAGAAAAACGACGCGCGCGCCTCACCGCCATGCGGGTTGACCACTTTCGCGCCTTTGCTTTCCGCGTCGGCCACCAGGCCGTGCAGATAGTCGACCTTGCTCGACTCCGGCAGCGGTGTCAGCGCCACGCCGTTGTCCCACGGCATGCCGGGTTTGAGCTGGGCGAGCTTGGCGTTGAATTTCTCGATGAAGGCCTCGACCACGTCTTCGTGGACGAAGAGGATTTTCAACGCGGTGCAGCGCTGGCCATTGAACGACAGCGAGCCGGTGAGGGATTCGCTGACTGCGTTGTCCAGATCCACCTCGGGCAGGACGATGCCGGGGTTCTTCGCGTCCAGGCCCAATGCCGCGCGTAAGCGATGCGGCTTGGGGTGCAATTTCTTCAGGTCGCTGGCGGCTTTGTTGGTGCCAATGAAGGCGAAAATGTCGATCTTGCCGCTGGCCATCAAGGCGCTGACGGTCTCCCGGCCGCTGCCGTAGATCACATTGATTACCCCGGCCGGGAAGCTGTCGCGGAACGCCTCGATCAATGGCCGGATCAGCAATACGCCGAGCTTGGCCGGTTTGAATACCACGGTGTTGCCCATGATCAGCGCCGGAATCAGCGTGGTGAACGTCTCGTTCAGCGGGTAGTTGTAAGGGCCCATGCACAGGGCGACGCCCATGGGTACGCGGCGGATCTGGCCGAGGGTGTCCTGTTCCAGTTCGAAGCGGCTGGAGCGGCGATCGAGTTCCTTGAGGGCGTTGATGGTGTCGACGATGTAGTCGCAGGTGCGGTCGAATTCTTTCTGCGAGTCCTTGAGGTTCTTGCCGATTTCCCACATCAGCAACTTGACCACGGCCTCGCGCTGTTCACGCATCCGCGCGAGGAAAGCTTCGACGTGCTGGATGCGTTCGGCCACGCGCATCATCGGCCACTGTCCTTGGCCACGGTCATAGGCCCGCACGGCGGCATCGAGGGCGGTGAGCGCGGTGTCGGCATCCAGCAGCGGCGTGCTGCCGAGGATCACTTGCTCGTCGCCATTGCCATCAGCCAGGTACACCGGGCTGCGCACCACGGCGAGCGGGCCGGTCCAGGTCTTCAGTTCACCGTCCACCAAGTAGTCGCGCTGTTCGATTTGCCCGGCGAGGCGGTAGGCCTCGGGGATCTCGGCGCTGCTCGGGAACAGGTCGGCAAGGATGTTGGCTGTGGTCATGTGGCTACCCCCCATCAAAGGTGACCGCGCAGTGGCGGCTATCTATTCGCAATTGGCTTTAAAGGGTTATACGCCTGTCCGGGGTGGTTTTTTAAGAGGGTGGTGCGATAAGCCCACGCGATACGCTGAATTTGATCGTGGGTGAACGTCCACAAGCGTGGGTGCGGCGGGTAAACTGCGCTCCTTTTTTAGGAGTTCTCATGAGTCATTACCAGCCCGGCATCCTCGCCACCCCCGTTCCGGCCCAGGCCCGCCATCTGTTTTTCGCCCTCGAATCCGTCACCGACCTGCCGGCGGCACTCGATCGGCTGACGCAGTGGCTGGCCGGGCACGCGGCGGTGGTGGGACTGGGGGAGTCGCTGGTGAAGGCGATGGGCGCTTCGATCAATGGCTTGCGGCCGTTCCCGGCGCTGGCCGGCGTCGGCGTCGACAACCCCTCGACCCAGCACGCGCTGTGGTGCTGGCTGCACAGCGGCGAAGGCGATGATCGCGGCGATTTGCTCAACCGCAGCCAGGCGCTGCAAGCGCTCCTGGCCCCGGCCTTGCGTCTGGTGATGATGAACGAAACCTTCCGCCACAAGACGGGCCATGACCTGACCGGCTATGAAGACGGCACCGAAAATCCCCACGACGACGCGGCGATCGCCGCCGCCCTGGTAAGTCATGGTGCGGACGGCACAGTGGGCGGC
Source organism: Pseudomonas rhizozeae (assembly GCF_031583775.1). Lineage (NCBI taxonomy): Bacteria > Pseudomonadati > Pseudomonadota > Gammaproteobacteria > Pseudomonadales > Pseudomonadaceae > Pseudomonas > Pseudomonas rhizozeae. The sequence continues at coordinate 9,972 of NZ_JAVLSB010000001.1, read as the reverse complement.
AGCTTCGCCGCGATCCAGCAGTGGCAGCACGACTTGCAGCGCTTTCATGGACTGTCGGCGGGGGCCAAGGACGACATCATGGGGCGGCGCCTGAGCGATAACGTCGAGCTTGAAGACGCGCCGATCTCGGCCCACGTCAAACGCACTGCCCAGGAAAGCTTCGCCCCAGAAGCCTTCGTCGTGCGCCGCTCGATGCCGTGGATCGACGGCGACCGCGCCGGCCTGATGTTCCTCGCTTTTGGCTTCTCCCTTGACGCCTTCGAAGTGCAACTGCGGCGCATGAGCGGCCTGGAAGACGGCATTGTCGATGGCCTCTACCAGATCAGCCAACCGCTTACCGGCGGTTACTACTGGTGCCCGCCCTTGCAGGATGGACATCTGGATTTGCGGGCGTTGCGCAGCGCCTGACCCCAGCGCGCTCTGGCTTTCTGTGGCGAGGGGGCTTGCCCCCGTTGGGCTGCGTAGCGGCCCGAAAATCCCACAGCCACTGCAAATGTTGGGGGAGTGCTTCGCCCTCCAGCGCGAGCAAGCTCGCTCGCCACAGGATCAAAAGCTTCCATCTCAAGCCTGCTCTAAGGTTATGCCCAAACAGTATTTCTCAAGCTTGTTATAACAACTCTAAGATCCGGCCATAACTCGTCATAACAAGTGGCCTTTGATGACCGATCATGTCTTGTCCCTCAGCAGTGTTCCGCTGCACACCCAACTGCGCGACGTGCTGCGTTCGCGGATTCTTGACGGCCAATACCCGCAAGACAGCCAGATGCCGTCCGAAAGCGAACTCGGTGCGCTGTTCAAAGTCAGTCGCATCACCGTGCGCCAAGCCCTGGGCGATCTGCAGAAAGAAGGGCTGATCTTCAAGATCCATGGCAAAGGCACGTTCGTCGCCAAGCCCAAGACCTTCCAGAACGTCAGCACCTTGCAGGGTCTCGCCGAGTCGATGACCGGCCGCGGCTACGAGGTGATCAACCGCCTGCGCAGTTTCAAATTCATCCCCGCCGACAAACTGGTGGCGGAGCGGCTGCAAATCGCTGAAGGCGAGACCGTGGCGCAGATAAAACGGGTGCGGCTGATCAACCGCGAGCCGGTGTCGCTGGAAATCACCTACCTGCCCAAGGCCCTCGGCGAGCGGCTGGAGAAGGCCGATCTGGTGACCCGCGACATTTTCCTGATCCTCGAAAACGACTGCGGCCAAGCCCTTGGCCACGCTGATTTGGCGATCGACGCCGTGCTGGCCGACAGCGACCTGACCCAGGCGCTGAACGTCGAGGCGGGTTCGCCGATCATGCGCATCGAGCGCTTGACCCATAACGCCGACGGTCAGCCGCTGGATTTTGAACACCTTTACTACCGCGGCGATGCGTTCCAGTACCGCCTGCGGATCGACCGTCACAAAGGGGATCGGGCATGACGCGCAATACGCTTGAGCAGGAATACGACATCGTGGTCATCGGCGGCGGCACGGCGGGGCCGATGGCGGCGATCAAGGCCAAGGAGCGCAACCGCGATCTGCGTGTGTTGCTGATCGACAAAGCCAACGTCAAGCGCAGCGGCGCGATCAGCATGGGCATGGATGGCCTGAACAACGCGATCATCCCCGGCCACTCGACGCCGGAGCAATACACCAAGGAAATCACCATTGCTAACGACGGCGTGGTCAACCAGGCTGCGGTCTACGCCTACGCCACCCACAGCTTTGAAACCATCGAGCAACTGGACCGCTGGGGCGTGAAGTTCGAGAAGGACGAAACCGGCGACTACGCGGTGAAGAAAGTCCACCACATGGGCGCCTACGTGCTGCCGATGCCGGAAGGGCACGACATCAAGAAAGTCCTGTACCGCCAGTTGAAACGGGCGCGGGTCAGCATCACCAACCGCGTGGTGTGCACCCGATTGCTGACGGACGAGGAGGGTGCGGTCAACGGCGTGATGGGCTTCGATTGCCGCACTGCGGACTTTCATGTCATCAAGGCCAAAGCGGTGATTCTCTGCTGCGGGGCCGCCGGGCGCCTGGGCCTGCCGGCCTCCGGCTACCTGATGGGCACCTACGAAAACCCGACCAATGCCGGCGACGGCTACGCCATGGCTTACCACGCCGGGGCCGAACTGGCGAACCTCGAGTGCTTCCAGATCAACCCGTTGATCAAGGACTACAACGGCCCGGCCTGCGCCTACGTCACCGGTCCCTTGGGTGGCTATACCGCCAACAACAAGGGCGAACGCTTCATCGAGTGCGACTACTGGAGCGGGCAGATGATGTGGGAGTTTCACCAGGAGCTGGAAAGCGGTAACGGCCCGGTGTTCCTCAAACTCGATCACCTGGCCGAGGAAACCATCCAGAACATCGAAGAGATCCTGCACAGCAACGAACGTCCGAGCCGTGGACAGTTCCACGCCAATCGCGGCACCGACTACCGCACGCAAATGGTCGAGATGCACATCTCGGAAATCGGTTTTTGCAGCGGTCATTCGGCGTCCGGGGTGTGGGTCAACGAGCGCGCCGAGACCTCGGTGAAAGGTCTGTACTCGGCCGGCGACATGGCCGCCGTGCCGCACAACTACATGCTCGGCGCCTTCACTTACGGCTGGTTTGCCGGCAACAACGCGGCGGATTATGTCGCCGAACGTGAGTTCTCCCCGGTGAGTGCGGCGCAAATCGAAACCGAAAAACAACGGGTCTACGCACCGCTCGATCGCGAGCACGGCCTGCCGCCGAACCAGGTGGAATACAAGTTGCGGCGCTTTGTGAACGATTACCTGCAACCGCCGAAAGTGACCAAGAAAATGCAGATCGGTCTGCAGCGTTTCAGCGATATCCAGCACGACCTCGACCAGATCAAGGCCAACAACCCGCACGAGCTGATGCGCGCCATGGAAGTCAGCATGATCCGCGACTGCGCCGAAATGGCCGCCCGCGCTTCGCTGTTTCGCGCGGAAAGCCGTTGGGGCCTGTACCACCACCGGGTCGACCACCCGCTGCGCAACGACCGTGACTGGTTTTGCCATTGCCACCTGAAGAAGGGTGACGACGGCCAGATGACCAATTTCAAGAAAGCCGTGGAGCCTTACATCATCCCGCTCGACGCCGAAGAAATGCAGGCCTACGACCGCCTGCGCGTGGGCGCCGACGCGGCCTGACGGATCAATCAAGAGAGCCCGAACCATGGCCTACCAACCCCAGGAAATTTTCTTCCGCTCCAATGCTCCCGTCACCGTGGACGAGGACCTGTGCATCGCCCACAAAGGCTGCACCGTGTGCGTCGACGTGTGCCCGATGGACCTGCTGGCGATCAACCCGGCCACGCAAAAGGCCTACATGGCGTTCGATGAATGCTGGTACTGCATGCCCTGTGAAAAAGACTGCCCGACCGGGGCGGTGAAAGTGGAAATTCCTTATTTGTTGCGGTGACGGTGAGGACGCCATCGCTGGCAAGCCAGCTCCCACAGGGTATTTCAGTGGGACATGGATTTTGCAAACACCATAGAAATCTGTGGGCGCTGGCTTGCCAGCGATGAGGTCGCCCAGACAACCCAAAGCCATCCGGCAACACCGGACGCCTGCTTCAAAACACCCCTCGTTTCCCACCGCGCCCTGATCGCGGCGGAGACGAACATCCTATAAATGATTCGAGGGGATTCACCCATGTTTTCACCTACATTGCTGCGTGCTGCAGTGGCCGGTCTGGTACTGGCTTCCTTCACCTTGTCGGCCCAGGCCGAGACCATCCGGATTGCCATCGGCACCCAGGACACCACCATCAATTGCGCCGCCGGCGGCCTATTGATTCGTGAGCTGGGCCTGCTCGACAAATACTTACCCCACGACGGCCAGTACAAGGACGCCAAGTACGAGGTGCAGTGGAAGAACTTCACCAGTGGCGCGCCGCTGACCAACGAGATGGTCGCGGGCAAACTCGACTTCGGCGCCATGGCCGATTTCCCCGGCGCCTTCAACGGCGTGGCGTTTGAAACCGCCGGCAAGCACAGCCTGTTTATCAGCGTGTTGTCGGGCAGCATCAAGGGCAGCGGCAACGGCATCGTGGTGCCGAGCGCCTCGGGCGTGCAGTCGCTCAGTGAGCTCAAGGGCAAGACCATTTCCGTGCCGTTCGCCTCCACCGCCCACGGCATGTTGCTGCGCGCGGTCGCCGCCCAGGGCTGGGATCCGCTCAAGGACGTGAACATCATCGCCCAGCCACCGGAAGTCGCCGGATCTGCGTTGCAGGCGGGCAAAATCGACGCCCATGCCGACTTCGTGCCGTTCGCCGAACTGTTCCCCAGCCGTGGATTCGCGCGCAAGATCTACGACGGCTCGCAAGCCAATGCGCCGACTTTCCACGGCGCGCTGGTGGACCAGGCCTACGCGAAGAAGTACCCGGAAATCGTCGTCGCCTACCTGCGCGCCAGCCTCGAAGCTAATCAGTTGCTGACCGCCGAACCGGAGAAATACAGCGAGCTGATCGCCAAGGTCACCGGCGTCGATGCCGAGGTCAATTACTTGTTCTACGGACCGCTCGGCGTGCAGACCCGCGACCTCAGCTGGAAACCGGAATACCGCCAGGCAGTGGGCACCGCGATCGATACCTTGAAGCTACTGAAGAAGGCCGATCGTGGCCTCGATCTGAATAACTTCATCGACGACCAGTACATCCGCGCCGCGTTCAAGGCGTCGAATCTGGACTACAACGCGCAACTGGCCAACTACACGCCGACCCCGCTGACGGTGAAGGATGCGGTGAGCGGTGCGCCGATCACCGACACCAAACGGGTCGCGCAAATCTGGGTGCGCGGCGAGCCGACGGTGCGCAGCTACGCCTCGGCGGAAGGGGCATTCACCGCCCTGGCCGCGCTCAAGCAGGACGGCAAGAACATCCGCGCGGTGTATGCCCAGGCGAGCGACAGCGGCATCAAGTTGCTGGCCGATCAGGCGTGGTTTGCCAGCGATGCCCAAGGCCGGCTCAGCGCTTTCCTGCTCAAGGGCCAGGCCCAACAATTCGCCTCGGCGCAGGGTGGCAAGGTGTTTGACTTTACCGATGCAACGGCGCAGGCCGTGGCCAGTCGCTAACCATGAGAACGACCTGATCCCTGTGGGAGCGGGCTTGCCCGCGATGGCGTCGGGTCAGTCAATGATGTGCTGGCTGAGCGGCCCTCTTCGCGGGCAAGCCCGCTCCCACAGTGTTTTGGGTTGAGAGGAATAATTGTGCATCGATCCTATGCCCGCTGGACCTCAAGGGCCGCCTCACTGCTGCTCTGCCTGCTGTTCTGGCACCTCGCTGCCAGCCATCACTGGAACCTCGGCCTGGTGACGTTCGCCAATGTGCCAACCCCCGCAGCGGTGGTCGAGGCGGCGCTGGGCCTGACCGATTCCGGCAAGCTCATGCAACACCTGAGCAGCAGCCTCAGCCGGGTGTTCGCCGGTTACCTGGCCGCGTTGTTGATTGGCGTCGCCCTCGGCCTGGCGATCGGCCGCTCGAAGTGGGCGGAAGACTTGCTGCTGCCGCCATTGGAAGTGCTGCGCCCGATTCCTGCGGTGGCGTGGATTCCACTGGCGATCCTGATGTTCCCGTCGTCGGAACTGTCTATGGTGTTCATCACTTTCACCGGCGCGCTGTTCCCGATTCTGCTCAACACCGTGCACGGCGTCGAAGGGGTCGACCCGCGCTTGATCGCGTCGGCCAGAAGCCTCGGCGCCGGACGTTCGGCGATCCTGCTGGAAGTGATCCTGCCGGGCGCCGCGCCGAGCATCATCACCGGCCTGGCGATCGGCATGGGCACTTCATGGTTCTGCCTGGTCACCGCGGAAATGATCTCCGGGCAGTTCGGCATCGGCTACTACACCTGGGAGTCGTACACCATCCAGAACTACGCCGACATCGTGGTCGGCATGTTGCTGATTGGCGTGCTCGGCATGGGCAGCAGCCTGTTGATCAAACGCCTGGGCGGGCTGTTCACGCCATGGCACCGACCTCGAGGAAAAGCCTGATGAGCATGATGCAAAGCCCCCAGGGGCAGATCGATATCGAGCAACTGTCCATCGTCCTCGGCGATGGCGCCCAGGCCTTCGAAGCGGTGCAAGGCCTCGACTGCCGCATCGAGCCGGGGCAGTTTGTGTGCATTCTCGGACCGTCCGGGTGCGGCAAATCGACCCTGCTCGGCGCCTTGGCCGGGCACCTCAACCCCAGCGCCGGCAACCTGCGAGTCGACGGTGCGGCGGTGGCCGGGCCCTCGCCGCAACGGGGCATGGTGTTCCAGCAACACACCTTGTTCCCGTGGCGCAGCGTGCGCGACAACGTGGCGTTCGGCCTGAAAATGCAGGGCATCGGCAAGGCCGAGCGGCGCAAGGCGGCCGATGAGATGTTGGCGCTGGTCGGCCTTGAGGATTTCGCCGACCGCTGGCCGAATCAACTGTCGGGCGGCATGCAGCAACGGGTGGAAATCGCTCGTGTGCTGATCAACCGCCCGCGTTTGCTGTTGATGGACGAACCCTTCGGCGCCCTCGACGCGCTGACCCGGCTGAACATGCAGGAATTGCTGTTGGATATCTGGACGCAAATCCGCACCACCGTGGTGTTCGTCACCCACGACATTGACGAGGCGCTGTTCCTCGCCGATCGCTTGCTGGTGATGAGCTCACGGCCGGGGCGGATCATCGAAGACCTGCGCCTGGACTTCCCGCGGCCACGCACCACGGAGCTGGTGACCCGCCACGAATTTTCCCGTTTGAAGCGTCACTGCCTCGAACTGCTGCGTCACGAGGACGGTCGGCAATTGCCACGCCTGAACCCCCTCGGACTTCCCCTCGAAAACACACTGCCGCGATTTGCCCTATGACCTCTCTATTCGATAGCACCGACAACGATGACATCCTCGCCCTGCAACCGCGCCTGACCGACGCCGATGCCGGGGTGCGGCGCATTGCCCTGATCGAACTGGCCGACCTCGAAGAGCCGGAAGGCTTGCTGTGGCTGGTGGATCGCCTGGCACACGACCCCACTGAAGAAGTGCGCGCCGAAGCCGCGCGGCTGCTCGAAGCCTGGGAGGACGAGCCGGTGGTGGCCGCGTTGTGCCAGGCGTTGACCGATCCGTCCAGCGCGGTGCAGGAAGCCGCGGCGCAGAGCCTCAGCCTGCTGAAAAGCGCGGCGGCGGGGCAGGTGATTCTGCCGTGGACCGCGCATGCCGAGACGACGGTGCGCATCGCCGCGTTTCGCGCGTTGCGTGAGCTGCGTTTTCCCGGCGCGGCGGCTGCTGCGGTACAGGCCTTGGCCGACAACGATGCCGGCGTGCGGCGCGAGGCAGTCGGTGTGCTCGGCTGGCTCAAGCAACTGGACGCCTTGCCGGCGCTGGCAACCCTGGCCAGCGGCGACCCGGACACCGATGTTCGCCGCGCCGCCACTGGCGCCCTCGGCCTGGCTTCGGACGCGCAAGTGTTGCCGGCCTTGCGTCAGGCCTTGAATGACCTCGCCTGGCAAGTGCGCGAAGAAGCCGCCACCACCCTCGGCAAGGTCGGCCACCCCGACGCTGGCCCGGCGCTGGTCGAAGCACTGACCGACGACTACTGGCAAGTACGCCTGCGCGCCACCCGTAGCCTCGGTCGCCTGCGCTACACCCCGGCGCTCGACGCCTTGATCGACACCCTCGGCCATCGCATCAGCAACCTGCGCAAGGAAGCGGCCCTGGCCCTCGGCGAACTCAACGACCGCAACGCCATCCCGGCGCTGCAATCGTTCCAGGACGACGGCGACCCGGAAGTGCGCAAAGCAGTACGCATTGCCCTGAGTCAGTTGCAATGAACCCCGTGGCGATTGGCAATTCGCAGGAACATCAGCGTTTGCGCCTGAACTGGCCGGACGGGCGCGAACAACTGCTGGGACATGCCGAGTTGCGTCGGCAGTGTCCGTGTTCGCAATGCCGCGCCTTCCGCTTGCGCGGCTCGACGCCAATGGTGGATGCGCGGGTGCGGGTGGTGGCGGTCAATGGTCAGGGGTATGGGGTGCAACTGGTGTTCAGCGATGGGCACGAGCGGGGGATTTATCCGTGGGAGTATTTGGCGCAGATGGCGGCGAGCGCCTGAGGCTTTTTGGTGGGAGCGAGCCTGCTCGCGAAGGCGTCTTGACAGACGACGTGTCGCTGACGGCTGTACACAGATCAAAAATGTGGGAGCGGGCTTGCTCGCGAAGGCTATGTGGCTGGCTCTGGGGTTTTTGAGGGTGTACATATCCATTTCTGCGGTAACGGCAGCTTATGGTTTCGCTCTTACAGCGAGTCACCTTTTTCAGACGCCAAAAAGGTAACCCAAAAGGCTGCCCCTGACGTACGGCCCCTCGCCGTGGCTCGGGGTTCCTTCGCTCCGGCATTCATCCGGGGGCATCGCCCTCCGGTTGGCTTCGCTGCACCTCCATGCAATGAGCCCGACTGCGTCGTGCGGCGCTGCGCGCCAACCCCGGATGCATACCTCCACTCAGCCTCCCGACGGGGCGGGTGGATCAAAAGCCAGATCAAGATCAAAAGCGCGGCGAGCTGACACTCGACCTGATGGGGGTACGCAATTCTGTGGGTACACGCGGACACTGTGGGAGCTGGCTTGCCAGCGATGACGGACTTCCAGCCAACCAGTCACTACAAGATGTACCAAGGGTTTTGCATGTGCTGGCCTCATCGCTGGCAAGTCGAATCGTCGCACCGCAGCTCCCACAGGTTTCTTCGGTGTTCAATACATCCAAGTTCACAGCAGATCAATGTGGGAGCGAGCCTGCTCGCGAAGGCGTCCTCACATCCAACCCATCACCATCAGACGCACCTCAATCCATTGTGGCAAGGGAGCAAGCTCCCTCGCCACAGGGTCAATCAACTGGCGGATTTAGCCGTCCAAGTGTGTGCGAGCCAGCTCCGGGGCACGCGGCAAGCCGTGCAGGCGTTGACGCTCTCAGCAATCACGCAACCGTTTCTGAAAGAAGAACCGCGCATGTCCCGGTGGGTAGTCGTTGATGTGGCCGATTTCGCTGAAGCCGAGTTTTTTGTAGAACGCGGGGGCCTGGAAGTCGAAGGTGTCGAGGTAGATACCGACGCACTCATTTTCCTCGGCCAGGGCTTCAGCCATGTGCATGAGGCGGGTGCCGACGCCTTGGCCGCGAGCCTGGTCGGGGACGCTGAGGAGGTCGATGAACATCCAGTGGTAGAACATTTTGCCGTAGAGCCCGCCAAGGATGTCGTTGCTCTCGTCGTCGCGCAGCAGCAGGGCGAAGTCGCGGCTGTTGCCTTCGCCTGCCTGGGCAATGTTGTAGGCGCGCAGGGGCGTTAGGATCGCCAGGCGCTCTTCGGGCGTAGGGGCGTGCGACAGTTCGATGCGTATAGCCATGATGACGTCCATGTGTCAGCAAAAAGGGGCGAGCAGATTAACGCGAGTGCGAGCGCGATTCCATCCCGAGGGAACTGCTGATTTCGCCGTGGTGTCTAGGTTTGACAGACCCCGCCGGAGCATTGCCCGTGAATATTTTTGAAGCCTTGCGCGAAAGCCACGAACGCCAGCGCGGTTATGCCGACGCCTTGATCCAGACCCATGGCGACTCGAAAGAGCGAGTCGAAGCCTATCAGCAGTTGAAAGCCGAGTTGCAGGCCCATGAAACCGCCGAAGAGCGTTTCTTCTACATCCCGTTGATGGAGCACGACTTGGGTATCGACCTCAGCCGCCACGCCATTTCCGAGCATCATGAAATGGACGAGATGATGGAAGAGTTGGACGAAACCGAGATGTCGAGCCCGGCCTGGATGGCCACCGCGAAGAAGCTCTCGGAAAAGGTCCACCACCACCTCAAGGAAGAAGAGCAGAAGTTCTTCCAGCAGGCCGGCAAGTTGCTCAGTGAAAAACAGAAGGACCAGTTGGCCGCGCAGTACATCAAGGAGTTCGACACGCAACTGGCTGAAGCCTGATGGCGTGATCGCCGTTTGAAAAAGCCCGGCACACTCGCCGGGTTTTTT
>NZ_JAVLSB010000019.1:0-56775 GCF_031583775.1 Pseudomonas rhizozeae | reverse complement strand
AGTAGAAGTTAATGATTTTCATCGGTACGTTGGGCAATACAAACGGGCCGGTTACAGAATTTCTTGACGACCATAGAGCATTGGAACCACCTGATCCCATCCCGAACTCAGCAGTGAAACGATGCATCGCCGATGGTAGTGTGGGGTTTCCCCATGTGAGAGTAGGTCATCGTCAAGATCAAATTCCGAAACCCCATCTGCGAAAGCAGATGGGGTTTTGTCATTTCAGGGTTTGAACCCGAGATTCAAGCAAAGCGCTTCAGCACATTGTCCATCGCGCCTTCGGCGAATGCCTGAAGAAAACCCGCCAGCTCCGCCGGTTCCGCATGGATGGTCCAGGTCGCGGTACAACCCGAATCATTAGGCAATGTCACCACCTTCATCGATGCCCACAAATTGCCGATTTCCAGCGTGTTGTAAAGCGTTGTCCAAGTCATGGTCATCGCTTGGTCATCACGGGAGTTGAGTTGTTCAACGACGATGTGCCCGCCCTCTATGAAGAACTTCTTACGCAGGGAGCCGACGCCTTCTCCGGTCATCTCGATGCGTTCGATGGCGGGGATAAAGTGATGAAAGCCGGCAAAATTACCCACCACTTTCCAAACCTCACGTGCGTCGGCCGGCACCGTAATCGACGCCGCCACTTCGCAGCCGGCCGGGTTTTTGATCAGCGTATCGGGGTGCAGAGTGTTCATGGTGTAACTCCTTGTTGACGTTGGGGTGAATCAGATGAAGTTGATTGCTTTCAGGTAGTCGCAACCGCGCCGCAAAAGCGCCGGAGACTTGGGCGGGTAATGCGCGCCCATTTGCCGGACCCCGGCGCGAGCGTTGTCGTGGCCGATCATCGAGATATCGCCGATGTCTTCCTCGAAGCCGTTGAGGTAGAAGCCCAGGACGCCGAATAACGCGTTGTCGCTGTCGACCCGCACCAGTTGCCGTTGCCAATCGGCAACGCTGACCATGTGAAACTGCCGCCCGCTCTCACGGAACGACGCCAGGTACGCCTCCCAGCTCAGGGGCTCAGGGTTGTGCAGATTGAACACCGCGTGTTCTGGCTGATAGCGGCTGGCATGGAAGGCGATGAAGCGCGCCAGAAAATCCACCGGCATCAGGTCGAAATTCAACGCCAGTTCCGGCACCTGGCCGAGTTGAATCGAGCCTTTAAGCATCAGCATCAGGCGGTTTTTGTGCGGCTGGCACACCCCGGTCAGGCTGTTGAAGCTGATGTTGCCGGGGCGGTACAGATTGACCCGCACACCTTGGGCGCGGGCGCGTTCGAGGATGCGTTCGCCGACCCACTTCGACAGGTTGTAGCCGTTCTTGATGTAGATCGGTGGCGTGTGGGCCGCCGGTTGCTCCAGCACTTGGCCATCGGCCGACAAACTGCTGGAGGCCGACAGTGTCGAGACGAAGTTGAAGATCTTTTTGCTGCGCCCCTCGCACAGCCGCAGGCACTCGAAGATCGGCTCGACGTTGTCCCGCGCCAGGCTTTCGTAATCCAGTACATGGTTGACGTTGGCCGCGTTGTGCACCAACGCGCCGAACTCGCGATCAATGCGCTCGTACACCGGGTCCGGCAAGCCCAGTTGCGTTTGGGTGATGTCGGCGGCATGCACCGTTACGCGGCTCAGATCCAAATTTTCAAGACGATTTTCCCGCAGCGACTGGGCGAAACGTTCCGCCGCCGAGTAACCACCGGATTCGCGCACCAGGCACACCACTTCGCTCGCACCCCACGCGAGCAGTGCCTCGACAATGTGTACGCCGAGAAAGCTGTTCGCCCCCGTCACCACGACCTTGTGCACATCGCCCATCTGGCTGACCGGGAGCGGTTCAAGATTGAGTTCGGCGTTGGCATCGATGAACGCCTGAGCGCTCAAAGGACCGGGGCTCAATACCTGCGCGTCATCGCTGAGTAAATGCGCCAGGGTGATCAAGGTCGGTGCTTCGATGAAGCGATTGATCGACAGGCCACGACCAAACTCTTCACGAATCGCCAGCAGCATCCGCGACAGCAAAATTGAATGACCGCCCAGGTTGAAGAAACTTTCGTCGGTGGATATCTCTTGCTCGGGCAGTTCCAGCAATTGCGACCACAGTGTCTGCAAACGCTGTTCGAGCGCATTGGCCGGCGAGCGTCGGGCGACCGCTGCTGAGCCGGCCGGCAGGTTCAGCAGCGCCCGCCGATCGACTTTGCCATTGCTGGTGTAGGGCAGTCGCGGCAGTTCGATGTAGGCGCCGGGGTGCATGTAGTTCGGCAGGCTGCGCTGCACATGCTCGCGCAAGGCCTCCCGTGCGACGCCGGGTTCGGGATCTTCGGGTTGCACCAGGAACGCCCGAATCCGCCGCTGTTCATCCACCACTACGGCAACTTGGCGAAACAACTGACTGCTGCGCAAGCAATACTCGATTTCCTCAGGCTCGACTCGAAAGCCGCGGATCTTCACTTGATTGTCCCGCCGGCCGGCGATTTCGATGCCGCTGTCCCTCCACTGGCCCAAATCGCCCGTGCGATACAGCCGTATCGACTCTCCATCGGGCAAGGTCAGCGTGATATAGCGCTCGGCGGTCAGGGTGGAATCGTTCAAGTAGCCGAGCCCGACGCCGGGTCCCGCGATGTACAACTCGCCCACGGTGTCCTGCGGCACCGGTTGCAACTGTTCATCGAGGATTAGCACTTGGTTGTTGGTGATCGGCAGCCCGAGAAGGCGATTGCTGTCGCCCGACTGGAAGTGGCGGGTGGTGGCGAGCACCGTGGTTTCGGTCGGCCCGTAGATGTTATGCACGTTGCACTGCTGCACCAATTGCTCGATCACGTAGGGCTCGCACACGTCGCCGCCAGTGATCAAATGCTCCAGGCCCAGCGGTGTCTCCAGCGGCAGGATACTCAGCAGCGCAGGTGGCAGGAACGCATGGCTGACGCGCTGTTGCTGCATCAGCGCAACCAGTTGCGGCGGATCGCGACGCTGATCTTCGTTGGGCACCACCAGCAATCCGCCAGCGATAAAGGTTGGCAGGATGTCCAACAACGACGCATCGAAATTGATGGTGGAAAACTGCAACGCCCGACTTTCGCTGCTCAGGCCGACGTGACCGGCGTACCAGGCACAGAAGTGGCTGAGGTTGCGCTGGCTGAGCAACACGCCTTTGGGTCGCCCGGTGGTGCCGGAGGTATAGATCGCCACGCAAGGATCGTTCGGGTTCACCGGGCGCCGGATCAGCGATGTCGTCGACTCCGCTGATCGGGCATTCACGGTGCTCACATCCAGCGTCGGCAGGTCGAGATCGGCCAAGTCATCCTGGCCGTCGTGCAACAGCAGCGCGGCGCCGGCATTGCCCAGAATGTAGCGCCGTCGCTCCGCCGGATGCTGCGGGTCGAGCGGCAAATACACTGCGCCGCAGCCAAGCACCGCGAGCATCGCCGCATACAGCGCCGTGGATTTGCCAAGGCTCACGCCAATCACCCAAGGCTGAACGCTGGGCTGCAGCGAAGCGGCGATGCGTTGTTGCAACGCCAGGCTCAGCGCTTGCATTTCGGCGTAACGGACGAAGACTCCCTCGACACACAGCGCCGGGCGTTCGGCATGCTGCAGCAAGCTCTCGCTGATCTTGCGCATCACCGGGATGTCGGCCGCCGCCAAGAGCGCTGGCACTGCCCGCTGATTGTGGCGATGGATGAAGGCCAGGGGATCCAGCGTTTGCAAGTCGCTCAGTGCCAGCGAGAAAGGGTTCTGTACCTGCGCCGGCAAGGTAGTGAAGTACCCCGCATCCCGCGAGAAGTGACTGACCAACGCCGCACAGGTCTCCACCACCGAGGCCACCGCGCGCAACCGTAGCGCCTGGCCGTTGCCCGAGGTTTCAGCTGCCAGTTCCTGGCGCAGAAACACCCCGCCAGCGTGCCGGTAAATCAGTTCAACCTTCGGTAGTGTGTCGCCAGATTCAGCGATCAGCGCGACGCGCACCGCCAAGTGCGCGGCCGCCATGTCTTCGGGCAACGGGCCAAGGCTGCCGTCATCGATCAGCAGATCCACCGCGTGCTCCAAGGTGCTTACCGCGCCCGGACCGACCACGCCATGCCCATGTTGTTGAAGTTCGGCCACCAGTCCGGCCATCGCCGGGCTGTGGCCGAACACTGCAATTTCTAGGCGTCTCATAAGGGTTCCTCCGCTAAACCAGGTAGTCGGCCAAGGCATCGCGCACGCACGGGGCGCTCAACATCGAGCTCCCGCGAAAGAAGCGCACGATGTTGCTCACCAAGGGATGGAAACGATTGATCGGGTACACCAGCGCGCAGGCTTCGTCGCGCAACGCTTGCTTGACTGACGCGTCTACCGGCAAATGCTCAATCAGTTCGAAGTCGAACTGCTGTTGCAGGTCGCTGCTCAGGTAGTGGTTGATGAAACCTGGCATCAAGCCGGCGATGGTTTGGCGATCCGCGTCCGGGGCGTCGTGCCAGTAAATCTGCACTAGCCGCGTCCAGAATCCGGAGTGCCGTCCCTCGTCGAGCAAATGGTCCGCCATCAGGCCCTTGATCGATTGCTTGACCGAGGCATCCTTGGCGAACGCCGCCACGTCGTTGGTCACGGTGTTCTCGGCAATCGCCACGCAGATCAATTCCACGGCGCTTTGCAAATGCGCCGGGGCCTTGGCCAGGGTCGCGGGGATCGCGCGGCTCAGTTCGATTTGCTGTGGCAACGGGATCGGCAGGATGCCGGTCATGTCGATGGTCTGCTGCATAAAGTCCATCGCCACCAGCGCGTGGTAATCCTCATCGATCACCACGGTCATCGCGTCGTAGCGGCAGGCGAACGGAAACACGATGCCGAAGCTGTTTTTGGCGATGCGTCGCGCGGTGTGGTCCACCAGCTCGGTCTCGAAAATCACCACGTCGTTGATGAATTTGTAGAGGCTCTGCACCAGCGCGAAGTCGCGGTGCTGTGGGCAGTGGCTGAGGAAGGTCTGGCTGTGCACCAGTGGCTGACGGCTCAGCGGGAAAATCAACTGATCGTCGTTTTCCACCCAGCGCCGGGGCCGAGTGCGAATGGTCGCGCGGCTTTCCCAAGCGTCGGCGAAGGAGCGATAGTCGGCGGCGATCATGGCGCCACCTCGGCCAGCGGCTCACGCATACTCACCCGCAGGCCATCCCACAAGGCGATGCGACTCTGCACCGCGGCGAGCGCGGCGGCATACACCTCGTGCTGACGTTGCTCGTCGCCGGCCACCAGTCGGGCCAGCAGTTCTTCGGCAGCCGGGCCGTGGTCTTCGGAATCGACCTCAATGTGCCGTTCCAGGTAGTAACGGAAGGTCGGCGCTTGTTCGAGGCCAATGCCCCAATCATCCAGAATGCGCTGGAACATCAGCGGGATGACGCTCTCGCGACCGTGCACGAACGCGGCAGCCACGCTATGCGCCGGTGCGTGCAGCGCGGTGTGCAAGGTGTGGCGCACGAACACCGCTGCGGCCGGATCGACCTCGACGCTCTGCAACGCGGTGTCGGCATTCACGCCGTCCTGCTGCAGGGCAATGAAGCGCTCGATCGCGTCAGTGCTGGCGCCAACTTCGCGCATGGCGTCCAGGTACAGCTCGAAATGACTGTAATGCCCGTGCGCCGGCCGATCATCCGACTCCTCGCCTAACACGATTTCATTGATCAGCCGTGCCGCATGAGGATCACTCGGCGGCAGCCATGGCAGGCGCACACAGGTCAGTTCCTGTTGCAGACGCTTGGTCAGCGACATGAAGTCCCACACTGCAAATACATGCGCTTCCATAAACCGCTGGAGCACACTCAATGAAGTAATTTCGGCAAAGATTGGATGTTCGCCGAGTTCATTTTTCTTGGCGATAAGTTGCTCTCTATTGGCTTTCATCGGTACGGCCTCATCCTGGATGTCGTGGGGCAGGCCACTGGCTCTTAGTTGTAACAGGCGAGCAAGTGCCTGAACCGAAGTTCATAGAAGTTAAACGGTTTGAAATGCTCGTCCCTGGTTTGCCGCATGACCCCGCACAGCGCCTTATGGCTGGGGTTGACCCAGAATGGCAGCGTGGCGTGGACAAGTTCAAGACGGTCGACAATGCGTCGACGAGCAAAAAACTAATACAGCGAACAAGTGCGCTGCAAGTACTTTTTATATAATTAGTTAGTTGCTATTTATCGGGCGCGAAGTTGCCTAATAAAACTTATAAGTTAAGTTTTGTCGGCGCGAAGTTGCTCCTTCCGATTTAAACTCATCAGAATTTTATTGATTGAGCGAATGCCTCACTCGGAGCAATTCTTAGTGTCGGAAGTGGTAATTGATTAATTGAGTGGACGAGGCGCGGGACGGGAGTCCGATCACGTCTCTCCGGGTCGACAATGCTCCTTGCACAGTGATTTCGATTCCTGAGCCATAGGGCCAGGGTCGGACGTCTCGGGGTTAGATTTAATCGGCAAATGCAAGAGTGTGCCCAAATCGCAGGCACCGCTATCGAAGCGAGGGCAAGGTTTCAGCGGGGTGGCAGCGGCGAGTCGACGCACAAGCTTGCCCGGCGGGCGGGCGCTCGTGCCGTGAGGTGTGGCGGGGATTTGTAAGAGGGTTATTCATCAGGTGAAACCGGGCCGTGGCCCGGTCACTGCGCGGAGCGTTGTTCCAGGTAACGCCGAATAGTCACGGAGGCATTTTCCAGGTGGCGTTGCAACACCATCACCGCGATGTCGATCGCTTTGTCATTGGCGGCGTCCACCAGTGCGATGTGGTCGTCCTGGGTCAACTTGCCCAGGCCCATGGACGACAGATGAAAACGCAGGAAGCGCTCTTCTTCGGCCAGTTCCAGTTCAATCATGCGCAGCAATTTGCTGTTAGGCGCCCGGTGGTACAGCGACATATGGAACAGGCGATTGAGCCGGCCAATCTCGGCATAGTCGGTTTCCACATCGAGCTGGCGAATGTATTCCCGGGCCTGGGCGATGTCGCTGGCTTCAAGCAGCGGAATGGACAGGCGCAATGCCTCCGATTCCAGCAACGAACGCAGCGCGTAGGTTTCCACGGCGTCGTTGTTGATCAGCGGGGCTACCACCGCGCCTTTGTGCTGGACCACATTCAACAACGATTGGGCTTCGAGTTGGCGCAGTGCTTCGCGCACCGGCATGCGGCTGACGCCGAACAGATCCGCCAGGTCTTGCTGACGCAACGCGGTGCCGCAGGGCAGGCGACCGTCGAGAATGGCCTGGCGCAGGGTCTCCTCGATGATCGCGCGCGCCCGGTGGGCCTCAATGGGGCCATTCACTTCGATACTGTTCAACGGATTCGACTTCTTTGTCACGACTACGCCACCCTGGACTTGATCAATAGAAATGTTGGATCCAATGGACCCTAGTAACGGCCACTGCGCTTGTCAAACCGTCCCGACGCCGTAGGTGCGCTGACGCATGAGCTAAAGTTTAGCGTGCCTGCGGTGATCGCAGCGTGCCATTGTTTTTTGACCGGGCGCGCTGCACCATCGATCGATTTCCTCTCCGCCCACACCGGATGGCCTGCCTTGGCGCCACGTTTCGCGATCCCTCAGCCCTTGCGCTGGTTGTGCAGCGCACTGTTGCTGGCCGGCATCATGCTGGGCGGCTTGCACGCTGATTGGGATTTTTCGCAAATCAGCCGCAAGGCTGAGGCACTGTACGGACCCTTGGGCGCAGGGCAACAGCGTATCGACGACTGGCAACAATTGTTGGCATCGCGCCAGTCCCTCGGCGAGGCAGAGCAGCTCAAAGTGGTGAACCTGTTCTTCAACCGCCAGTTGCGCTATCGAGAAGACACGGATCTCTGGCATCAGGTCGACTACTGGGCAACGCCCATCGAATCCTTGTGGAAAGGCGCCGGCGACTGCGAGGACTACGCGATCGCCAAGTATTTCAGCCTGCGCCATCTCGGGGTTTCCGCCGACAAGTTGCGCATTACCTACGTCAAAGCCGTGCGCCTCAATCGCGCGCACATGGTCTTGACCTACTATTCAAGCCCAGACGCCATGCCCTTGGTGCTCGATAGCCTGATTGACGCGATCGAGCCGGCCAGCGTGCGCACCGACCTGTTGCCGGTCTACGCTTTCAATGCTGAAGGCGTTTGGCTGCCCGGTGCGCAGGGCAACAAAAAAGTCAGCGACACCAAACGCCTGTCCCGTTGGCAGGATGTGCTGAAAAAAATGCAGGCGGAAGGATTCCCGCTCGAAACGACTCAGTAGGAGCACGCGCGCCAATGTCATTGTTCAAGCAATTGTTGCTCGCCATCTGCCTGTTCCTGGTGGTCGCCTTCAGCGGCAGCTTCATGGTCAGCCTCGAAAGTTCTCGGGCGCAGTACGTCAATCAATTGCGCTCGCACGCACAGGACGCCGCTACGGCGCTGGCACTGTCACTGACGCCAAATATCGACGATCCGGCGATGGTCGAGCTGTTGGTGAGTTCGATTTTCGACAGCGGCTACTACGCAAGCATCCGGGTGATCGACCTCAAGACCAACCAGCCGTTGGTGGAGCGCAGCGGCGCGCCGGATGCCGGCAATGTGCCGAACTGGTTTGTCCTTTTGATCGGCCTGGAGCCCGCCGGCGGCGACGCGATTGTCAGTCGCGGCTGGGAGCAGGCGGCGCGAGTCGAAGTGGTCAGCCATCCGATGTTTGCCTTGGCCAAGCTGTGGCAGAGCGCGCTCGGCAGTCTCGGCTGGCTGGTGCTGTGCGGCGCTGTGAGCGCAGTGCTCGGCGCGCTGTTGCTGCGCCGCCAGCTCAAGCCGCTGGATTACATGGTGCAGCAGTCGCACGCCATCGCCCGGCGCGAATTCCTCAGTTTGCCGCAATTGCCGCGTACCCCGGAATTGCGCCGCGTGGTGCAAGCGATGAACCAGATGGTGGAGAAACTCAAGGCGCTGTTCCAAGAGCAGGCCGAGCGCAGCGAATTGCTGCGTGCCGAGTCATATCAGGACGCGCTCACCGGGTTGGCCAATCGGCGTTATTTCGAAATGCAGCTCAATGCACGAGTCAGCAGCACCGAGCGCGCCAGTTCCGGTTACTTGCTGCTGTTGCGGGTGCAGGACCTGGCCGGCCTCAACCAGCGCCTAGGGGGCCAGCGCACTGACGCCTTGTTGAAAATCGTCGGCGAACTGCTGTCCCGTGAGTGCGCCAGGTACCCGGAAACGCAGAACCTGGTGACGCGTATACGCGGCGGCGAATTTGCCGTGCTGGCGCCAGGGCTGGTGCGCGAGGAAGCCCTGCACCTGGCCCAGGCGCTGGAATCGGCGCTGGCCACCCTGCACAGCACCGGCGCCACCGACCGCGCCGCCGTGGCCTCGATCGGCCTGGTGCCGTTCATCCACGGCGACGCGCCGCAAGCGCTGCTGGCACTGGGTGACGAAGCCCTGGCTCAGGCCGAGGCGGGCAATGACAGCCACTTCGTGTGCCTCGACCACAGTGCGCTCGAGGAGGTTGGCGATGACCATCACGCCTGGCACTCCTTGCTCGACCAGGCACTGCAACAGCGGCGTTTCGAGTTGTACTTCCAGCCAGTGGTCGCTTGTGGCGATCCGAGCCTGGTGCTGCATTACAAAGTGCTGTCGCGGGTGGTGGATGATCACGGCCATACCCTGCCTGCCGGGCGCTTCCTGCCGTGGCTGGAGCGCTTTGGCTGGATGGCGAGGATGGATCGGCTGATGCTTGAGCAAGTGCTGGCGCAAATGGCCGGGCACGACGCTTCGCTGGCGCTGAACCTGTCGTCCGCCACTTTCAACGATCCGCAAGCGTTGAACCGTATCGTCGAATTGCTGCGCAGCCACGCCCACCTCGGGCCGCGCCTCACCCTGGAGATCGGTGAGGAACAACTGCCGGACCAAGCTGTACTCGAACAACTCACCCGGCGCCTGCGCGAGTTGGGTTTCTCTCTCAGCCTGCAACACTTCGGCGGGCGCTTCAGCATGATTGGCAACCTGGCGCGGCTGGGTTTGGCCTATCTGAAAATCGACGGCAGCTACATCCGTGCGATCGATCAAGAAAGCGACAAGCGTCTGTTTATCGAAGCCGTCCAGCGCGCCGCCCACAGCATCGACTTGCCGCTGATTGCCGAACGGATCGAGACCGAAGGCGAGTTGGCGGTGATCCGGGAGATGGGGTTGTACGGCGCACAAGGGCAGTTATTCGGTGAGCCAAAGCCGTGGGCCTGAGGCCAGAAAAAGGAACCAATACTGGCGTGCGCGCCTCATACAGCCGCCTCCGAGTTTTTTTTGCCGCAGCAGGCAAACTCTAAAATTCGATGCTTAACTGGGTGTTTCATAGCTGAAACGGTCAGTCTTTTCACTATCGTCATGAATTCCAAGTCATTACAGATGGACCCCTTTCGATCGCCAAATAAATGACTATTTTTGCTATTTTTGACCGCTCAGCGGCATTTTAGACAATCTATTGACAGTGGGGTGGCAATCTCCGATGATTTCATGGCTTTTTAATGGCCTTAAGCCATAAAAGTGACGTCCTTTGTTACGGATTGTTGTCTTATGCCCCCTCGGTTGGGGCTACAGGCGATGGCGCGAGTTGGACACGATTGGCGTGGCATCAGGGGTAAAGATTTAACGAAGTACGTTGTAGCGGACTTCTGACACTAGTTGCCGATTGAATCTTCAGGAAGAAACTTCATGGTAGTTGAGCGCGTATTGGTCACCGGCGGAGCCGGATTCATCGGGTCCCACCTTGTCGACGCATTGCTGGGCAAGGGCTGCAAAGTTCGTGTGCTGGACAATTTGTCGACCGGCAAAACCAGTAATCTGCCCATCGACAATGCTGATCTGGAGCTCATCGTCGGTGACGTTGCTGACGCCAGCGTAGTGGCACAAGCCATGAGCGGCTGCAATGCCGTCGTGCATCTGGCTGCGGTGGCTTCAGTGCAAGCCTCGGTCGACGATCCGGTCAGCACCCACCAAGCCAATTTCGTCGGCACGCTCAACGTCTGCGAAAGCATGCTCAAGGCCGGGATCAAGCGTGTGGTGTTTGCCTCCAGCGCGGCGATCTACGGCAACAACGGCGAAGGCACGGCGATTCACGAAGACACGCCGAAATCGCCGCTTACCCCCTACGCCAGCGACAAACTGGCCAGCGAGTATTACCTGGATTTCTATCGCCGCGAGCACGGCCTGGAACCAGTGATCCTGCGTTTCTTCAACATCTTCGGTCCACGCCAGGACCCGTCCTCGCCGTATTCCGGCGTGATCAGCATTTTTGCCGAGCGCGCTATCAAGCAGCAGCCGATTTCGGTATTCGGCGACGGCGAACAGACCCGTGACTTCGTGTTTGTGCAAGACCTGGTGAGCATCCTGGTCCAGGCCGTTCATGCGCACAAACCAGGTCCGGGGGCCGTGAATGTCGGCCTCAGCCGCGCCACCAGCCTCAACGACTTGATTACTGAACTCGGGACCGCAACCGGCAGTCCGTTGTCGGTCACCCACCATGCGCCACGACAGGGCGACATTCGCCACTCGCGCGCCAACAATAATCGCCTGCTCGAGCGTTTCGCGCTGACCGCGCCAACGCCTATCGGCGCAGGCCTGGCGCAGCTTATCCGCAGTCTGTAACTCGGCAGTTGTCCGACGTTTCACGCGGTATCGGTTCAGTCATTTCAAGAGTGAGTTATGGAAATCGTATTTCGCAATACGCGGGTCAGCGCGGTCGCCAAGCGACTGCTGGCAGCCTTGGCACTCTTTGTCGGCGGCCCTGCCGTGCATGCTGCTGGCCTGCCGCAACCTTCCAGTGTGGTGTTCTGGTATGCCGATCAGCCGCCATTGGCCGAGCTGTCGCAGTTCGAATGGTCGGTGGTCGAACCCGGCCACATGACGGCAGCGGACGTCAAAACCCTGCGCAAACTCGGCAGCCAACCGTTCGCCTATGTCTCCATCGGTGAGTTCGACGGCACCAAGGCCGACATCGACGAGGCCGGCCTGACTAAAGCCGTTACCCCGGTGCGCAACGATTCCTGGGACAGCCAGGTCATGGACCTGACTTCACCTGCCTGGCGCGAGCATTTGCTCGGTCGCGCCAAAGCATTGCAGGCCCAAGGGTATGCCGGCCTGTTCCTCGACACGCTCGATAGTTTCCAACTGTTGCCGGAAGCCTCCCGCGAAGCCCAGCGCGTCGGCCTGGCCTCGCTGCTGCGTGAAATGCACAAGCGCCAACCGAACCTGAAACTGTTTTTCAACCGTGGATTTGAAGTCCTGCCCGAGCTCGACGGCGTCGCCGCCGCCGTGGCCTTCGAGTCGCTGTACGCCGGTTGGGATGCCGCCGCCAAGCGCTATCGTCCGGTCCCG
This sequence comes from Pseudomonas rhizozeae, assembly GCF_031583775.1. Classification (NCBI taxonomy): domain Bacteria; kingdom Pseudomonadati; phylum Pseudomonadota; class Gammaproteobacteria; order Pseudomonadales; family Pseudomonadaceae; genus Pseudomonas; species Pseudomonas rhizozeae. Next base: position 44,473 of record NZ_JAVLSB010000019.1, on the reverse strand, counting down.
GAAGCCGATCGCCAATGGTTGCTGGGTCAATTGCAGCCACTGCGCGCCAAGGGTATCCCGCTGGTAGCCATTGACTACTTGCCGCCTGAGCGTCGCGAAGAAGCACGCAAACTGGCCAAGCGGTTGCGCGATGAAGGCTACATTCCTTTCATCAGCACCCCTGAGCTGGACACGATGGGCATCAGTAACGTCGAAGTGCAGCCGCGTCGGGTTGCACTGGTCTACGACCCGCGTGAAGGGGACTTGGCCTACAACGCGGGGCACTCGTTGCTCGGTGGGTTGCTCGAGTATCTCGGCTATCGCGTCGATTACCTTCCTGCCACCAGCGCCATGCCGGCGTATCGCTTCAGCGGTTTGTACGCTGGGGTGATTACATGGATGACCAGCGGTCCGCCACAGGACAGCCCGGCCTTCAATCGGTTTATCAGCCAGCGACTGGATGAGCATGTCCCCGTAGTGTTTTTTGCTGGTTTGCCTATCGAAGATAAGGTTTTGCTCAAGCGCATCGGCCTTAATCGTGAGGCACCGCCAGGCACTCAGGCCCTGACCATCACGCACCAGGACAACACGCTGCTGGGGGCGTTCGAAGCACCGGTGCAACCCCGATCCCGTGACTTGACCGCTGTTTCCACGCTACCCAACGGCCCCAAAGCGGCACTCTCGCTGGTCAATAACAGCGGCGATGTGTTCACGCCGGTAGTCGTTGGCGATTGGGGCGGTCTGGCGCTGGCGCCGTACATTCTGGAAGTGAACAACGAGCGCAGCCGCTGGATTCTCGATCCGTTCGCTTTTCTGAAAGCCAGCCTTCGCTTGCCGGAACAGCCGCGCCCGGATACCACCACCGAGAACGGTCGTCGAATCGCTACGGTGCACATCGATGGTGATGGCTTCCCGTCCCGAGCCGAAGTTCGAGGCACGCCCTACGCCGGCCGTCATACGCTGGAAGACTTCATCAAGCCCTATCCGTTTTTGACGTCGGTCTCGATCGTCGAGGGCGAGATTTCGCCGCGCGGCATGTTCCCGCATCTGGCCCGTGAGCTGGAGCCCATCGCTCGCGAGCTGTTCGCCAACCCCAAGGTCGAAGTCGCCACGCACACCTTCAGTCACCCGTTTTTCATGCAGCCGGAAAAGGCGCGTAAACGTGAGAATTTCAAGCCCGAATACGGCTTGAATATGAAGATCCCCGGCTACGACAAAATCGATTTCCGTCGCGAAATTTTTGGTTCGCGGGATTACATCAATCAGAACCTCACCACCCCTGAAAAACCGGTGAAGATGGTCTTCTGGCCGGGCGATGCGTTGCCGTCGGCAGACACGCTCAAGCTGGCCTATGACGCGGGTCTGAAAAACGTCAATGGTGCCGAAACCATGATGACCAAGGCTAATCCGTCGCTGACGGGCCTCAATCCGCTTATCCGGCCAACTGAAGGTGGGTTGCAGTATTACGCGCCGATCATCAATGAAAATCTCTACACCAACCTCTGGAAAGGCCCGTATTACGGATTCCGTGAGGTTATCGATACCTTCGAATTGACTAACAAACCGCGGCGTCTGCGTGGCCTGCACCTTTACTACCACTTTTACTCCAGCACCAAGCAAGCTTCGATCAAGGCCATGTACGAGATCTACGGCTACATGCGTGATCAGCAGCCAATGTCGTTGTGGATGAGCGATTACATCGACCGTCTCCATGGTCTGTATCAGTCGAGCCTGGCACGGACAGCCGATGGCGCCTGGCAGGTACGGGGCATGGACGCGTTGCGCACCCTGCGCCTGGACCCGCAAATGGGCTGGCCGGATCTGCTGCGTTCGCAGGGGATCGCCGGGGTCCGCGACTTGCCGGAAGGGCGCTACGTGCATTTGAGCAGCGACAGTGCGTTGCTGGTTTTGCGTCCCGACAGGGATGACAGGCCGGCACTGGAGGAGGCCAATCTGCCGTTGGTGGATTGGCGTTACCTGGATGATCGGCGCGTGAACTTTTCGTTCGCCGGGCAGTTCGATCTGACCTTCTCGGTTCGCTCTTCGAGCGCGTGCCGGGTCGAAGTGGACGGACAACGTTTTGCAGGCAAGGCATCCGCCGGCCTGTGGGTTTTTCAATTACCAATGAAGCAGGTGAGTAATGGTCAGCTCCTCTGCAACTAAAAATAGCCGCCTGCTCAATCCTTGGGCACTGGCGGTAGTGGCGGTTGCTGTGGGAGGTCTCCTGTGGGCGACCTTCCAGCGTGAAGAAGTATTCCAGCCCGATGGACGCGAGCCTGATGCGGTGTCGGCCAACTATGCCGAACTGCTCCTGGCAGCCCACCCGGATGATGACCACCTGCGGTTGCAGTTGGTCGATCTGCTGATTCGTCTGGGCGATTACGAAAAGGCGCGCAAGCACCTGGAGGCCTGGCCGAAGCCGGTCCCGGAGGTTCAGGCCTACTATCGCCTGGAACTCGACGCGTTGGTGGCGGCGAGCACAAACGATCTGATCGCCCAGCAGGCATTGGTCGAGCGTCTTCAGAGCTTCGACCACCGCAAGTTGCAGCTGCCGCAATTGCAGAATCTGGCGAAGCTGGCGCTGACATTACAGGCGCCGGCATTCGCGGCAAGTGTGTATGAGGAGATCGCCGACCGCGAACCGAAGCTGCGTATCGAGTCGCTGAAATCAGCGGCCCGCTGGTATCTGGCGGCCGAGCAGCCGGGACGGTCCGCCGAAATCTATCTTCAGCTCAAGCGCGAAACCCAAGTGCCCGCCGAGCGCCGCGAATACGCGGAGCTGGCGTTCAAAAGCTTGTTAGCCGCGGGCCAGGGCGACCAGGCCGCTCAGGTGCTCTCCGACGAATTACCACAGCTTAACAACCCTCAAACCGATGCGCCGTGGCTTGAGCAAGGCGTAGATGTTGCGGTTGCCAGCAAGCGTTTTGACCTGGCGCAACGTGTACTCAAGCAGTGGCAAGTCTTGCAACCGGATAACCCGCAAATCCCGCTCAAGGCATTCCATGTCCGCCTGGCCATCGGGGATTTGGCGGGGGCCTGGGAAACCGGCCAGCAGTTGGTCATCGATCATCCCGAAGATCCGCTCTTGCTTGAGCAAATGGCGAAACTCGGTGAATGGCGCGGCGAGAACGAAGCAGCGTTGGGCTACTGGATTCGTTTGCTCAAGCTGCGTGAAGACCCGGCCATCCGCGAGCACGCTTGGCGCTTGGCGAGTCAGCAATTCGATTTTGACCGTTCGATTCCGTTGCTTGAAGAAATCATGGATCAGCGCGCCCTGACCGACATCGAACTCGATGCGCTGATCTACGGTCACGAATCACGCGGCACGCCCCATGAGGCGGAAGCCTGGTTGCGTAAGTACTTGCGCAAGTACCCACAACATCGGCTGGCGTGGTCGAGACTGCTGCAAAACCTCGAGAACACCGGGCAGTTCGCAAGCAAAGCGAAGCTCTACAGGGACTATGCCAAACGCTTCAAGCTCAATAGCACCGAACAGGTCGATTTCGCCAATACCTACCTGAAGCTGTTTGATAACCAGTCGGCATGGGAAGTCCTGCAGGCGGATGATCAGTCGATTAACGACGAAGAATACTGGCGTGCGCGGGCGTCCCTGGCGTGGGATCTGGAGCGCGATGAAGATTTGCGGGTGTCTCTAGAGAAATTGCTCGCCATCAATGGCAAATTGACCAGCGGTGATGAAAGCCAGTTGATCACGCTTTATCGCGTCAGCGATCCTCAACGGGCGCTGAAACTGACGATCGCCAGCTGGCAGCGAACCCGAGATCCCCAGCGCCTGGTTGAAGCACTTCAGCAAGCCCAGGACCTGCAAGAATGGTCACAGGTCGTGGCGTTGCTCGAGGATGCCGAGCAATTCCCGGAGGCCTATGAGCAAGCTCAGGTGCTGGCCGTACGCGGTGCACTGGCCGTGCAGCAAGGCCAGCCAGGCGAAGCTGAACGCTTGTATCAGTTGGGGCTGTCACGCTACCCCGACGACAATCTGTTCCGCGAGCGGCTGATCTGGCTGTATGTCGATCAGGCCAACACCGCGCAACTGAAAACGTTGCTCGTCAAATGGCGTGCCCACGCCCGTGAAGACCGGCTTCTGTGGCTACCGTTTGCCAGTGCCAGCCAGATGCTGGGTCGTGATGCCGAAGCTTTGGCCTGGTATCGCATGTACCTCAAGGGCACCCCGAACGACTGGTTGGTCCGAGCAGCTTATGCCGATGCGCTGGAGAGCGCCGGCTACGAAGATGCGGCTCAACGCCTGCGGCTGAAACTGTTGCGCAGCCCCGAAGTTGACGATATTCAGCCCTCGTCCCAGCGTTATGCGATCTGGTTGCGTCTGATGGCTAGCAGCTATTCACCACGCAAGGCACAGCAGGAAGTGTCCAAGTGGAAAGACGGTTCTCCCTCCATGTTGCAGTTGTGGTTCGAACGTTTACTGGCGCGCCTCGATGCGACGAACCAGGAAACGCAAAAAGACCAGTGGCTGGAGTGGGCGCGCAGTCAGGGCCTGAAGGTCGAGCGTTACGAGCAGATCCAGGAAGCCTTGCGCAGTCGTAACAAGGCACAGGTCGAGACACTGTTGGCCAGCAGCGACCTTAACCCGGCGCAACGGGCCCAGGCTCTCAATCGACTGGGCCGCCTCGGTGAAGCACTCGACACCAGCCTGTCGGCGTTGGGTGATGAGCAGCCGGTGGCCGTGCGCGAGCAATTGCGCCGCCAGGCTGTGGAAATTCACGAGCGTACCCCTCAGGGCGCACAGATCTCCTGGCGTGAGCAAGATTTCGGCGGCCTGGAGTTCAATGCGCCTCGCCTGAAAATCGCACACAACCTGGGTGACAACTGGTACGCCGACGTTGAGCTGGAGCAAGGCAAATATCGCGGCGACGATATCGAATCATCGAAAATCGGCGAGGAGCGTAACGCGGCCTTGACCCTCGTGCGTGCGGTCGAGAACGGCAGCTACAAATTATTTGCCGACACCAGCCAGCGCAGCGACGACGACCGCAATGGCTTGGGTCTGTCGCGGACGTGGCAGGCGAGTCCAAGCGACGAATTCGAGCTGGGTTTTGACTGGCACCGTAAGAGCGAAGACAGTGGCTACATGCGTGCATTCGGCCAACACGACAGTCTCTGGCTGGGCGGGCGTCACGGGTTGACGGCGCGCGACCAACTGAGCTGGGAAGTGGCGCAGAAGTCGTTCTCGACCCGTGCCGGCGACAACCTGGGCACTGGTCAGGCCGTGAAGTTCGAATACAACCACACACTGGAGTTCGCCGGTCCCAACTGGACAGTGCGCAGCGGTGTCGATTACCAGAACAACCAAGTCAAGGATCGGAATCTGGATTATTTATCCAGTCGCAATGGCGGCCCGATATTCGTCACGCCGCAATCGGTGGACGAGGACGGGGTCCTTGATCCTAACGACACGCAAACTGTCACTGGCGACGATCTGCTGCAAAGCCGTTATGGCCAGCTGTATGTCGGCACCACCTGGCGGCGTGGCTTGCCGGGCGCCTTGGTGCGAACCCGTCCGCAATACACCTGGCTGGTGGATTTGACGGCGGGTTGGCAATGGACCGATCAAACCTTCAACTACGGCCTCAATACCGGGATCGGTGTTGAAGTGCTGGGTGATGACGAACTGGCCCTGACCTTCGGCTATCAATCCGCGCCACAAGGCGGGGATGGCAAGTCGGGCGGAACACTGGGTGTGAGCTACGGCGTGCGGTTTGGGCGCTGATCATGGAATGTCTACGGAGAAAAACTATGCAAGCAATTCGTAATTTGAGTTTGGCCCTGACGGTCCTGTTCGTCGCCGGCTGCGCCAGCTTCACCGACGAAGCCAGCCCGAACCTGTCCCGCAGTGCCCAATGGGGTGTCGTGCCGATGGTCAACTATTCGCAGACACCGCAAGCCGGTGAGCGCAGTGAGCAGATCTTGCTCAGTGTGCTCAGCAGCCACGGTCTGCAGCCGCGGGTATACCCGTCGAACACCCAGGGCGAATCAGCGCTGATGGACGATAACGAACGTTTGGCCGGCGCACTGGATTGGGCGCGCCAGCAGAAGCTCGACTATGTGGTGTCCGGCTCCGTTGAAGAGTGGCAATACAAGAACGGCCTGGACGGCGAGCCCGCAGTAGGTATCAGCCTGCGCGTGCTTGAAGCCAGCACCGGTCGCGTGCTTTGGAGCAAAAGTGGCGCGCGTGCCGGCTGGTCCCGTGAAAGCCTGGCTGGCACTGCGCAAACGGTGCTCGACAAACTTGTTGGCGCCCTTCGGTTCGAGTGATCGCAATGAATTCTCCACACATGGATTACAGCCTGGCGCCTCGCGCCAGCGGCCCGGTGTCTTGGCTGGAAACGTTCCTGGTCACCGGTGCGGTCATTGGCCTGGGCCTGTGGCTGACCCCCGAGGACCCGTTGCAAATGCACGGCGGTTTCCCATGGTCGGTGCTGGCGCCGCTGCTGTTAGGTGTGCGCTATGGATTTGTGCGCGGCCTGGTCAGCGCGAGCCTGTTGGTGATCGCGGTGTTCGTGCTGCGCTTCAATGGCCACGAAGGCTACGCGCAGCTTGAGCCATCGTTCATCGTCGGGGTATTAGTCTGCGGCATGCTGGTGGGCGAGGTGCGTGATCTGTGGGAGCGGCGCATGCAGCGTCTGCAGATGGCCAACGATTACCGGCAGTACCGGCTCGACGAATTTACTCGCTCGCACCAGATTCTGCGGGTGTCCCACGATCTGCTGGAACAACGCGTGGCCGGCAGTGACCAGAGCCTGCGCAGTTCCTTGCTCGGCCTGCGGGACAAACTGCGGGTGCTGCCAGACGAAGACGATGCGCTCAAGGTCCTGGCCGATCCGGTGGTGGCGGTGCTTGGCCAATACGGCTCGCTGCGCGTGGCCGGACTGTATAGGGTCGACGAGCGTGAAGAACGCCTGTTGCCCGAGCCGTTGGCGACCATCGGCGTGATGGGGCCACTGGATACCAACGACGGTCTGGTCAAGCTGTGCCTTGAACGTGGAGAACTGGTGAGCGTGCGTCAGGAACTGCTCGATGTGGGCGGCTCTGAACAGTTCTCGTCGTTGCAGGCGTGCATCCCGTTGATCGATGCCGAAGGTCGTCTGCTGGCGATTCTGGCCGTGCGACAGATGCCGTTCTTCGCGTTTCAGGATCGGACCCTGAGCCTGCTGGCATTGCTGGCCGGGCACATCGCCGACCTGTTGCGCCGCGACACGCAGGTGCTGCAACTGGCCGATGCCGACGCACAGCATTTCACCCTGCAGCTCAAGCGCTCGCTGGTGGATGTCGAGAAGCATCAATTGTCGGCCGGCCTGTTCGCCTTCGAACTGACCCGTCCCAACGATGAGCTGACGCGTCTGCTGGAGCGCAGCCAGCGTGGTCTCGACCTGCATTTGCCGCTGCGCAACAACCGCGACCACCATCTGTTGCTGGTGCTGCTGCCGTTGACCAGCCCGCAAGGCACCGAGGGTTACCTGGCGCGCATCAACACACTGCTGCACGAACACTTTGGCATTGAAAGTGACATGAACAGCCTTGGCGTTCGTGTGCTGCCTTTCAACCTGGAGCCTGGCGACCAAAACGGGCTGCGTAACTTCCTGTTCAACGAGTGTGGACTGAATGATCAGCAAGTGGCTGTTTAGCGGAGCCTTGTTGTTAGAGGCGGGCAGTTGGACCGGCTTATGGTTGCCAGCGCCCGAGTTGCAGCAATTGCTGGTGTTTCTGCTCAGCCATACCTTGGCGTGCGTGATGTTGTGCGCGGCGGTGTGGCTGTTGTTGCCGGCACGTTACCGCGCGCCATTGCCGTGGAGCCCGCTGTTTATTTTCAGCCTGGCGTTCTTTGTGCCGGTGATCGGTGCGCTGGGCGTGGTGGTGGCGATTTTCCCGGCGTTGTACCTGCCGCGTAAACGCGACAAACAAGCCTGGCAAGCCGTGGGCATTCCGAGTCTGCCGTTCAGTGCGCAGCAGCAACTGCATTCGCCGATCTTCGCCGATGGCGGCTTGCAGGATGTGCTGCGTCACGCGCCCGACCCGGACCAACGCCTGGCCGCGTTGCTGGCGACCCGCCGGATGCCGGGCAAGGAAGCGGTGCCGATTCTGAAACTGGCGCTCGGCGACCCGAGCGACGACGTGCGGCTGCTGGCCTATTCAATGCTCGACAAGCAGGAAAGCGACATCAACCTGCGCATCCAGACTGCGCTCGGGCAACTGCCTGGCGCCAAGATCAAAGCCGCTGGTGCGTTACACGGCACCCTGGCCCGTTGGTATTGGGAGCTGGCCTACCTGGGCCTGGCTCAAGGCAGCGTGCTTGAACACGTACTTGGTCAAGCCAGCGAGCATGCCGAGCTGGGACTGCAAGCGGGCGAAGGCGGCGAGTTGATCCTGCTGGCCGGGCGTATTGCGCTGGAGCGCGGCGACATCGAACGCGCGGAAGCGCTGCTGGCCCAGGCTCAGGAAAACGGCATGGGCGCTGCTCAGGTTCTGCCGTTCCGCGCCGAGCTGGCGTTCGAAGCCGGCCACTATCAAGAAATCCCGAAGTTGCTCGCGCGCCTTCCGGAGAAAACCCGTCAGCGGCCACCCTTTGCTGACTTGGTGAGGACCTGGAAATGATCGGTCACAAGGAAGAGGCACCGGTTGCCGACATTTGCCTGTTGCTCGAAGGCACCTGGCCTTATGTGCGTGGCGGTGTGTCGGGCTGGATTCACCAGATGATCCTTGGCCTGCCGGAAGTCACCTTCTCGGTGATGTTCATCGGCGGCCAGCGCTCGGCGTATCCGACCCGTCGCTACGAAATTCCGCCCAATGTGTTGCACATCGAAGAAGTGTTCCTCGAAGACGCGACGCACCCCGCGGACAGCCATGGCACGCCGCGCGACGCCAACCCGCAACAGTTGCAGGATCTGTATCGGTTCCTGCATCACCCGGACGCGCCGGAGCCGGCACTGGGCGAGCGTTTGCTCAATTACATCGCCCAGGGTCAGCTGACCCTCGACGATGTGCTGCGCAGCCGTGCAAGTTGGGATGTGTTGAGCGAAGGTTATCGCCAGCATTGCGCCGACCCGTCGTTCGTCAACTATTTCTGGACCCTGCGCTCCATGCAGTCGCCGCTGCTGTTACTCGCTCAGGCGTCGTACCGGATGCCGCGAGCGCGGGCATTGCATTCGATTTCCACCGGTTACGCCGGGTTGGTGGGCTGCATTCTCAAGCAGCGCTGGAACTGCACTTATCTGCTCAGCGAGCACGGTATCTACACTAAGGAACGCAAGATCGACCTGGCGCAAGCCAGCTGGATTGCCGAGAGCTCAGGTCAGGCGCTGAACCGCAGCCTCGATGTCGGCTCGGGATACATCCGGATGCTCTGGGTGCGTTTCTTCGAGCGTATCGGGCAACTGACCTACAACAGCGCCGACAACATCATTTCGTTGTATGACGGGAACCGTCAGCGGCAGATCAAGGATGGCGCCGAGGCTCATCGCACGCAGATCATCCCCAACGGCATCAACCTGTCGCAGTGGACCAGCGCCCTGGAAAACCGTGCGCCGGGGATTGCCCCGGTGGTCGGCCTGATCGGCCGCGTGGTGCCGATCAAAGACGTGAAAACCTTCCTGCGGGCCATGCGTGGTGTTATCAGCGCCATGCCGCAGGCCGAAGGCTGGATCGTCGGCCCGGAAGAGGAAGACCCGGAATACGTCAGCGAATGCCGCAGCCTGATGGCCAGCCTCGGGCTGGAGGGCAAGGTGCATTTCCTCGGGTTCCAGCGCATCCAGGACATCCTGCCGCAACTGGGCCTGATGGTGCTGACCTCGATCAGTGAAGCCCAGCCGCTGGTGATCCTCGAAGCCTGGGCCGCCGGTACGCCGGTGGTCAGCAGCGACGTGGGTTCGTGCCGCGAGTTGATCGAAGGCGGTATTGCCGAAGACCGTGACCTCGGCCACGCCGGCAAAGTGGTGGCGATCGCCGATCCACAAGCCACCTGCGCGGCGATCCTCGAACTGCTGCGCAGCCCGCAACGCTGGGAGTCGGCACAGGCCAGCGGCTTGTTGCGGGTCAACCGTTATTACACCGAAGCCTTGATGCTGCAGCGCTACCGCGATTTGTATCAAGCAGCCATGGAGAACAGTTAAATGGCCGGCATTGGCTTCGAACTGCGCAAGATCCTTTCGCGCGATTCCTACACCGCAACCTTGCACGCTTACGTGTATGCCGGGTTGATCAGTTCCGGCCCGTGGGTGCTGTCGATCATCAGCGTGATGCTGGTGGGTATCATCAGCCTTGGCCTGCTGCTGCCAAACGTCTTGGTCGGGCAGTTTCTGGTCACGGTGACGTACCTGATGGCGACCTCGCTGATCCTCACCGGCGGTTTGCAGCTGTTCTTCACCCGGTTCGTGTCCGATCGATTGTTCGAGCAGAAATTCGAGCAGATCCTGCCGAACCTGCTGGGCATCCTGCTACTCGTCACAATCACCGCCGGCGTGCTTGGCACAATCATCCTGGTGACCCTGTTCACCCAGCCGCTGCTGTACCGCGTGCTGGTGCTGGCCAACTTCGTAGTGCTGTGCAACCTGTGGCTGGTGATCATCTTCCTCTCGGGGATGAAGGCCTATAACCGCATCCTGTTTGTGATGCTGGTGGGTTACACGCTGATGGTGGCGAGTGCCTATGTGCTGAGCTTCCTGCAGATGCCGGGCCTGTTGTTGGCGTTGTTGATCGGGCACAGCACACTGCTGTTCCTGTTCCTCTACGACATCTTGCGCGAGTACCGCGCCGAGAAACTGATCGCTTTCGATTTTCTCCAGCGCCGCCAGGTGTTTCTCAGCCTGCTGGCCACCGGGTTCTTCTACAACCTGGGGATCTGGATCGACAAATTTCTGTTCTGGTTCAACCCAGGCACGTCCAGCGAAGTGGTCGGCCCGTTGCGCGCGTCGATTCTGTACGACATGCCGATCTTCCTCGCGTACCTGGCGATTATTCCGGGCATGGCGGTGTTCCTGGTGCGCATCGAAACTGACTTTGCCGAGTGGTACGACCGACTGTTCCGGGCGATCCGCGAAGGCGAAACCCTGCAACACATCAGCTCGCTGAAAACCGAGATGACGTTGTCGATCCGCCAGGGCCTGCTGGAAATCTGCAAGGTTCAGGGGCTGACCGTGGTGCTGTTGTACCTGTTCGCGCCGCGTCTGCTGGAGTGGTTGGGCATCTCCAGTTATTACCTGCCGCTGTTCTACATCGACCTGATCGGGGTAAGCATCCAGGTGGTGTTCATGGCCCTGCTCAACGTGTTTTTCTACCTGGATAAACGCAAGGTCGTGTTGGAGTTATGCGTGTTGTTCGCCATCCTCAACGCCATCCTGACGTTGCTCAGCATGCACTTGGGTCCTAGCTTCTTTGGCTACGGTTTCACCCTGTCGTTGCTGATCTGCGTATTGCTGGGGCTGCATCGCCTGTCCACGGCCCTGGAAGACCTCGAGTACGACACCTTCATGATGTCGCGCTAACGCCACAGTCAGCACTCAATAGGTTCTTCACGCAAGGTGAAGAACCTAGATCAACCCGCCTTCCTCATCGTCCACCAAGTGATTCAGTCCGCCGAGATCCTCCCGAGCCTGGGAGCGGTCCATCAGTTTGGCCTGGGCGGCCGCGGGCAGATCGGTGACGCGGATCACCCCTTTGGCGGTCAGCACCTGGATCAAGTCGTCGAGCACCCGGATCATCTCCAGGTCACTCTGGCGCAACTGCTTGAGTCGACTCTCCACCAGGTTATTGGAATACCAGGCCTGGATGTCCGGGTGGTCATCTGGCAGGGTTTCAGTGGCGCCCGCGTAGGCGATGGTTTGCGCGCGGATCAGTTGACCGGTCGCGTCCCGTTGCACGTAAAACATCGCACATCCCTCCAGTTATGAACCGAGTCATGCTCAGCAGCATAGCTAATGGTGCGATTTACGTCGTAGTTGCCTTTTAAACAACCAGCCGTCAGCGGGTTAATTTGGATCCACTGTTACATTCGAACTAAGCAGGCGAATGGCCGGTATCAATAACTTGCTGATTCACAAGGTTTATCGGCAAGTAGTCGGCGTTATGCGAACACAGTTACTCCATTTGGTCCGCGAATTGCTTTGTGGTGATTCATTACACGGTTATTTGGCTTAGATAAAAAGAAGTGCCACTCGGCGCAAACCGTGTGCGCGGTAAAGTCACTTGCTGGATAATCCCGCGCCGCGTCCGCAGGCCCCCCTAGTACGGTGCTTGCAGACCGTCGGCGCGCTGTTTGAGTGGAGTCTCGGGGGAGAGTGAACGATGGCAGCGTCAAATAACAAGCGACGATAACTCGTCAAGAACACGGCGATAAACACGGCTTTTTTATCGCGATCCAGTATTTGTCCTTGCACAGTTCAAAATATTGACGATATCATTTTGATGGCTCACCGCGACGGATCGTCTCGAGCCAAGTGCTTTTATTTCAGCAGCGTCGCGGAAACTCTCCGATGAATCGTACAGACGATATATCGAACCTGTTCAGCCGGTTCGGAGCAAGTGCGGGCAACTATCTCGAGTTCGAGAGTGAGTTCAATTACAAAGAACCGTCCGTGACGCCGGTGAAACCGTTGATAGAGGCCGAGCTTGAGCCGTTGGCCGAAGCGGTCGCCGATGTGGTCGCGCAGGAAACCGTCGAACCGGTGATTGCCGTCGCGCCCGTCAAACTGTCCGTTCCGAGCATCAGCGCCGCCATCGTGCCGCTGACTCCGCAGCCCGTCGCATTCAACCCAGAACCGGCCGTTGCCACTCCCGCCACTGACGCGCTGCCGACCAGGGCCGCCACAGTCCCGGCACCGTTGCGCAACCTGCTCGCCGAAGTGGCGTTGGCCCGTCAGGCCGAAGCCCAGGCGCGCAACGATGAAGCCCTGCGCCAGGCGTTGCCGCAAGGTCGCCCGGCCAAGTGCAAGGCGCGGGTGATTGCGCTGGTCTCGGCCAAGGGCGGCGTCGGTAAAACCACCCTCAGCGCGGCGCTGGCCAGCAGCTTGCGCATTGTTGGCGGGCAGACGCTGGCCATCGACCTCGACCCGCAAAATGCCCTTCAGCACCACCTCGGCGTTGAGCCCGATGTGGCGGGCATGGGCAGCGCGGGCCTGACCGGCAAAAACTGGAGCGACCTGCTGCTGCCCGGCACCGCCGATTCGCAGTTGCTGCCTTATGGCGCATTGAGCGAGGAAGAGCGCCGCACCCTCGAGCAGTACATGAGCAACGACCGTCACTGGCTGGCTCGCCAGTTAGGGCGCATGACCCTGAGCGACAACGATGTGGTGATCCTCGACACGCCTCCTGGGCGCACTGTTTATCTGGAGCAGGCACTGGATGTGGCCGACCAGGTTTTGGTGGTGACCAGCGCCGATGCCGCCAGTTTCATGACGCTCGACCAGATGGACGCCTTGCTCAGCGCCCCCGACGCGCGGGCGCCGTTCTCGGTATGCAGCTACGTGGTCAACCAATTCGACGCCAGCCGAGAGTTCTCCCGCGACATGCTGGAAGTGCTCAAGCGGCGTCTGGGCGCGCAATTGCTGAGCGTCATTCCCCTGGATCACGCCTTGGGCGAAGCCTTGGCTTACGGCCACAACCCGCTCGCGACGCCCGGATCATCGCCGGCGTGCCAGGACTTGTTGCTGCTCGGCGAGCAACTCAAGGCCCGATTCGAATCCACCCGTGCTGCAGAGTTCTTCGCCTCGTGATTACTACGTCCCCCGAACCAACTGTTGCGCCGACCCGTTCCCAGCGTTGGGCGCACTCCTTGTCCGAGCGTCTTGATCGCTGGCCCGGCGGCGTTCGGCGGGTGCTGACGGTCATCACCACAGTGCTGTGCTCGTTGCTGGCGCTGTTCATCATCATGGCGCCGTTCGATCTGTATTCGCAGTGCCTCTTCGCCGCCGGCTGCTTCGTCACCGCGCTGATCCTGCGCAAAATTCCCGGGCGCCTGACCGTGCTGATGCTGATCGGCCTGTCGCTGACCGCCTCACTGCGCTACATGTACTGGCGCCTGACGGCGACCCTGGGCTTCGAAGGCTGGGTCGACATGCTGTTTGGCTATGGGCTGGTGGCGGCCGAGTTGTACGCTTTGATCGTGCTGGTATTCGGCTACTTGCAGACCGCGTGGCCGCTGCGCCGCAAACCGGTATTGCTGAGCGGCCCGCCGAGCGAGTGGCCGGTGGTGGACGTGTTCATCCCGTCGTACAACGAGTCGCTGGACATCGTGAAGGTGACGATCTTCGCCGCCCAGGCCATCGACTGGCCCAAGGACAAACTGCGCGTCCATGTGCTGGACGACGGTCGCCGCGATGACTTCCGCGATTTCTGCGAGCAGATCGACGTCAACTACATCGTGCGCGACAACAACCGCCACGCGAAGGCCGGCAACCTCAACGAAGCGTTGAAGGTCACCAGCGGCGAGTTCGTCACCATCTTCGACGCCGATCACGTACCGACCCGTTCCTTCCTGCAAGTGAGCATTGGCTGGTTCCTCAAGGACCCGAAGCTGGCGATGCTGCAAACGCCGCACTTCTTCTTCTCGCCGGACCCGTTCGAGAAGAACCTCAACACCTTCCGCTCGGTACCGAACGAAGGCGAGTTGTTCTACGGCCTGGTGCAGGACGGCAACGACCTGTGGAACGCCACGTTCTTCTGTGGTTCCTGCGCGGTGATCCGTCGCGAGCCGCTGCTGGAAGTCGGTGGCGTGGCGGTGGAAACCGTCACCGAGGATGCGCACACCGCGCTCAAGCTCAACCGCGCCGGCTACAACACCGCGTACCTGGCAATCCCGCAGGCCGCGGGCCTGGCGACTGAAAGCCTGTCGCGCCACATCAGCCAGCGGATTCGCTGGGCGCGGGGCATGGCGCAGATTTTCCGCACCGATAACCCGTTGCTCGGCAAAGGCCTGAAACTCGGCCAGCGCCTGTGCTACCTCAACGCGATGCTGCACTTCTTCTACGGTTTGCCGCGCCTGGCGTTTCTCACCGCGCCGCTGGCCTTCCTGTTTTTCGACGCGCAGATATTTCACGCCTCGGCGTTGATGATCACCGCTTACGTGCTGCCGCATATTCTCCACGCCAGCCTGACCAACTCCTGCATCCAGGGGCAGTTCCGCCACTCGTTCTGGAACGAGGTCTACGAGACCGTGCTGGCCTGGTACATCATGGGCCCGGTGCTGATGGCGCTGGTCAACCCTAAGTTCGGTGGTTTCAACGTGACCGACAAGGGCGGGATCATCGACAAGAAATTCTTCGAATGGAAACTCGCCCGGCCGTACATCATTTTGTTGTCGCTGAACGTCGCCGGGATGATCTTCGGCCTGGTCAAACTCAGCGAAGGCGCCGAGGGCGCGACCACCACCATCCTGATCAACCTGGCGTGGACGGTGTACAACATCATTATCACCAGCGCCTCGGTGGCGGTGGCCAGCGAAACCCGCCAGGTGCGTTCCGAGCCCCGCGTCGCCGCCGCGTTGCCGATGCGCCTGACCCGCGCCGATGGCACGGTGATCGATGGCGTGACCCAGGACTTCTCGCAAAAAGGCCTGGGCTTCCGCTTGCCGGAAGGCGCGAATGTGCCGCAAGGCGAGCGCGTGCACATTTCCCTGTTCCGCAACCAGCAATTGAGCGTGTTCCCGGCGGTGATCGCGTTCAGCCGTGGCACCTTGCTGGGCGCGCAATTTGAAGCGCTGACGCTGCGCCAGCAAAGTGAGCTGGTGCGCCTGACCTTCTCCCGCGCCGACACCTGGGCTTCGACCTGGGGCAACGGCCAGGTCGATACGCCACTGGTGGCGCTGCGCGATGTCAGCGGCATCGGCCTGCGCGGTATCCGTGAACTGTTCAAAGCCACCGTCATGGAATTGCAGCGGCTGCTCAGCCGTCGCCGCGTCGCCCCTCCTTCCTTAGAAAACGTTTTGGACAAGTGATGAACTCGAAGTCTTTCGCTTTCGGTAACCTGCGCGCCCCTCGCCGCGCATTGACGCGCCTGGCGTGCGCGGTGCTGGCCCTAGTTGGCAGCGCGGCGACACTGGCCGAGACGGCGCCGGCGTCCAGCGAGCCGGGCAGCAACAGCTACAGCGTGACCCTCAAGCAGCTCGGCCGGGCCTACCCGATGAGCCTGCGCGGCGTGGAGTCCACCGACAGCGTCAACTTCGATGTGCGCGCCGATTCCATTGTCACCGGCGCCAGGCTGAACTTGCAGTACACCTATTCGCCGGCACTGCTGGCGGAGTTGTCGCAGATCAACGTGATGGTCAACGACGAAGTGGCCGCCAGCCTGCCGCTGCCAAAAGAACACGCCGGTGAATTGCAAAAGCAGACGGTCGAGATCCCGCCGCACCTGATCACCGAGTTCAACCGCTTGAGCCTGCAATTCGTCGGGCACTACACCATGAGTTGCGAAGACCCGCAGCACTCGAGCCTGTGGGCGAAGATCAGCAACAGCAGCGAACTGAGCATCCAGGTCACGCCGCTGGCGCTGCCCAATGACTTGTCGATCATGCCGCTGCCGTTCTTCGATCGTCGCGATGCGCGGGCGTTGAACCTGCCGTTTGTGTTCGCCAGCGCACCGGACAACGCGACCCTGGAAGCCGCCGGCGCGCTGTCGTCGTGGTTCGGCGCGCAGGCCAGCTATCGCAGCGCGACCTTCTCCACCAGCGTCAACCAGATCCCGGCCAGCGGCAATGCCGTGGTGCTGGTCAGCGGGCCCGAGGCGTTGCAAGTCGGCGGCCTCAGCCTGCCGGCGGCCAAAGGCCCGACCCTGACCGTAATGGCTAACCCAAACGACCCCAACGGCAAATTGCTGGTGGTCAGCGGGCGCGACGCGGTGGAACTCAAGCGCGCCACCACCGCGTTGGTCCTTGGCAGCCAGGCCTTGTCCGGCAGCAGCGTGGTAATCGATCGGCTCGACGCCGTGCAGCCGCGCAAGCCGTACGATGCGCCGAACTGGTTGCCCACCGACCGTCCGGTCAAACTCGGCGAATTGCTGCCGGCCAAGCAATTCAACGTCGCTGGCTACAACCCTGGCGACATCACCGTGCCGCTGAATTTCCCGCCAGACCTGTTTACCTGGCGCGATGACGGCGCGCCGCTGACCCTCAAGTACCGCTACACGCCGCAAGAGAAGTCGACCAACTCCTCGTTCATCATCAGCTTCAACGACGGCTTGATTCAGTCGCAGAACCTGTTGTCCCAGGACAAGCTCGACAGCGGCATTCTCAGCGCGCTGAAAACCAACGACACCCTGGGCCGCGAAACCAAGGTGCGCCTGCCGCTGAACTCGGTGGCCCTGCAATCGCGGCTGCAACTGCGCTACATGTTCGATTACATCAAGCAGGGCGAATGCGGCGACATCATCATCGACAACATGCGCGGCAGCATCGATCCGGAATCGACCCTTGACCTCAGCGGCTACGACCACTTCATGGCCATGCCGAACCTGGGTGTATTCAAGGACGCCGGTTTCCCGTTCACCCGCATGGCTGACCTGTCACAAACCGCCGTGGTCCTGCCGGACAACGCCGGCGCCGCCGAGCTGGACGCTTACTTGACGGTGCTCGGGCGCTTCGGCCAGTCCACCGGTTACCCGGCCACGGCCGTGCAAGTGACGCAAGCGGACCAAGTGGCAAGCGCCGCCGATAAAGATTTGCTAGTGCTGGCTTCCGGCAGCAATCAGCCGTTGCTCACGCAATGGGCCGATCGCCTGCCGGCCACTGACGCGGGCGGCCAGCAGAGCTTCCAGTTGTCCGACCTGCCGATGCGTGTGCGTGACTGGTTCAGCCCCGATCCGGCGGCCAACCAGCGCAAAGCGCGCCTGGCGATGGCGTTTTCCGGTGGACAGCGCAGCACCTACCTGACCGGTTTCGAGTCGCCGCTCAAGAGCGGTCGCAGCGTAGTGGTGATTGCCAGCGGCCAGCCGCAAGGCCTGGCGGAAGCGACCCGAGCGCTGATCGGCGGCGAGGATTACACCCAGTCGATCCAGGGCAGCCTGGTGGTGGTGCGGGGCAAAACCATCGAACCGCTGGTGGCGGACGAGCAGTATTACATCGGCCACCTTGGCCCGGTGAAATACCTGCAATGGCTGATGTCGCGCCATCCGCTGCTGGTGCTGTTGCTGACCGGTGTCAGCGTGCTGCTGCTCAGCGGCGTGGCGTATCTGTCGCTGCGCTCGCGCGCCAACAAACGTCTGCGAGGGTAAGCGCACCGTGATGATCACGCCTGCCACCGCTGGCCAGACCCGAGCGCGCCGTTCCCGGCTGATTGGCGTGTTGGCGCTGCTGCTGACCTGGCTGCTGCCGACGTCGGCGCGCGCCGAGAGTTGCAGCGCGCCGACCTGGCCGCTGTGGCAAACCTTTGCCGAGCATTTCGTGCAGCCCGACGGTCGGGTGCTGGATGCCAGCACGCCGCAAAAGCACAGTTCTTCGGAAGGCCAGTCCTACGCCATGTTTTTTGCCCTGGTGGCCAATGACCGGGCGGCGTTCGACAAGCTGTGGCGCTGGAGCCAGGACAACCTCGCCCAGGGCGACATCAAAAACAACTTGCCGGGCTGGTTCTGGGGCCTCGACGAGCAGGGCGCCTGGCGCTTGCTGGACAGCAACTCGGCGTCGGATGCCGACCTGTGGTTTGCCTACGCACTGCTCGAAGCCGGGCGCCTGTGGCAGCGCGACGACTACACCCAAGCGGCGCGTCAGTTACTGCACAACATCGCCACCCAGGAAGTTGCCGATCTGCCGGGGCTGGGCAAGATGTTGATGCCAGGCAAGGTCGGGTTCATCAAGCCGAATCTGGACAAGCCCGATCATTGGCAACTCAACCCCAGTTACCTGCCGATCCCGCTGCTGCGGCGTTTTGCCGAGATTGATCGCCAAGGCCCGTGGGCGGAAATCGCCAACAACACCGCGACCCTGATCAAGGCTGTCAGCTACAAGGGGTTCGTCGCTGACTGGGTCAGTTACCGCAGCACCGGCAGCAAGAGCGGCGAATTTATCGTCGACCCGGTGAAGGGCGAGTTGGGCAGTTACGACGCGATCCGCACCTACCTCTGGGCCGGTGTCATGCCCAAGCGCGACAGCTTGCGCAAACCGCTGCTCGACAGCCTCGACGGCATGCGCCGCGCCACCGCCGCCGATGGCGTGCCACCGGAAAAAGTCCAGGTCCTCAGCGGCGAGTACAGCGGCGCCGGGCCCTTCGGCTTTTCCGCCGCGCTACTGCCGTATTTCAAAGCCTTGGGCAATACCGCGCTGCAACAGCAGCAGGCGCTGCGGGTCGAGCAGTTGATGGCGCAGAGCCTGACGCCCGAGGCGGTCAAGCTCGCTCAGCCACCCTATTACTTTTTTGTCCTGAGCCTGTTTTCGCTGGGCTACATGGACAACCGTTATCACTTCCTCGATCACGGGAAGTTGCAACCGATGTGGGAGAAGCAATGTCAGCGCGCCGTCACGCCGTAGCCTTCGGGCTACTTGCCGCCCTGATCCAGAACAGCAGCTATGCCGAGCTCAGCGCGGCGGGCAAGGCGCTGCTGCAGCAAGGGCAATACTGGCAGGCTCAGGATGATAAAGGCCGGGCCACCGAAGTCTGGAAAAAGCTCCTGCTGATCGATCCGCAGCAAGCGGACGCGCTTTATGGCCTGGGGCTGCTGGAGCTCAAGGGCAAGCGCATCGCGGGCGCTAACCATTACTTGGCGCAGATGGAGCAGGCGCATCCGGGCGCACCGCTGACCTTGCTGCTGGAGCAAGCCATCGCTCTGGAAACGGGCAACAGCGCCGATCAATTGGAACAGGCGCGCCTACTGGCGACGGCAGGTGATTTGGACAAAGCCGTGCCGGCGTATCGGCAGTTGTTCGCTGGCAAACCGCCTCAGGGTGAGCTCGGCCTGGAGTTCTACAGCTACCTCGGTTACACCGCTGGCGGCTGGAGCGAGTCCCGCCAAGGGCTGGAGCGTTTGCTGCAACAGACGCCGGGCAACGCCAAGGTCAAACTGGCGCTGGCCAAATTGCTGATCCGCAACGAAACCACGCGCCCGGAAGGCTTGCAGCGTTTGGCGCAGCTGTCGACCTTGCCGGAGCTGGGTGGCGAAGCCACTGAGAGCTGGCGCGAAGGTCTGGTGTGGCTGGGCTCGCCACGGCCATCGGACATTCCATTGTTCGAGGCTTACCTCAAGGCCAACCCGGACGACGCCGAGATCCGCACGCAAATGAACAGTCGCGGTGCCGCAGCCGTGGCGGCGCAGCAGAGCCCGCATCTGGTGCGTGGTTTTAAAGCCTTGCAAGACAACCAACTGAACGTCGCCGAGCAGGCGTTCCTCGCCCGCCTCAAGGAACAGCCCCAGGACACCGACGCCCTCGGTGGCCTCGGCGTGGTCCGCCAGCGTCAGGGACGTTTCAGCGACGCCAACGAACTGCTGACCCGCGCGGTCGGCCGTGCTGGCAATCCGCGCTGGCAAGCGGCACTCGACAGCAACCGCTATTGGGACTTGCTTGGTCAGGCCGACAAAGCCAAGGCCAATCACGACCTGCAAAAGGCCCGCAGCCTGCTGCAGCAAGCCATCGCCAGCAAACCGCGTCAGGTCGAAGGCTACGTCGCCCTCGGCGGCGTACAGGCTGAGCAGAATCAGCTGGACAACGCCCAGGCCAGCTATCGCCAAGCCCTGAATCTGGACAACGACAACCCCGACGCCTTGCTGGGGCTGGTCACGGTCATGGCGCAAAACGGCCAGGCCAGCCAAGGCCTGAAACTGGTTGAAAGCCTCAACCCGGCCCAACAGCAACGCCTGGGCGATCTGCGCCCGTTGCGGGCGGCGGTGGCGGTGGGCCAGGCTAAAAACGCCGAGCGCATCGGTGACCTGAAAGGCGCGATTGCCGCCCAGCAGGAAGCGGTGCGCAACGATCCGCAAAGCGTCTGGACCCGCTACGACCTAGCGCGTTATTTCCTGCAAGCCAAGGCTCCGGACAAAGCCCGGCAGACCCTGGCGGACTTGCTCAAGGCTGACCCGCAGCGCATCGAAGCCCTGTATGCCAGTGCCTTGCTGTCGAGCGAGTTGGGCGAATGGTCGGCGGCGCAAACCACCCTGGAGCGCATCCCGGTCAGCCAGCGCACGGTGCCGATGCAGCAACTGGCCAACGAAGTTCAGGTGCAGTCCCTGGCGAGCCAGGCCTCGGCATTGGCCAAGCAGGGTGAACGCGCTCAGGCGCTGACTCTGCTGCGCCGCGCCGAACTGGCGGCCAACGGCAAACCGGAATCCCTCGGTCTGCTGGCCTCGGCTTACGTCGATGCCGGCGACACCGAACATGCGCTGGCGATGCTGCGCAACGCGATCGCGCAAAGCAGCACACCGTCACCCGCCCTGCGTCTGGCCTACGCCGGCGTGTTACTGAAGACCGGCGACGATGTGCAGGTCAATCAACTGCTGCACGATTTGCAGAATCAGCCCTTGGCCCCCGCCGATCAGCGCAGCTATGACCAGGTGCTGTACCTCTACACCGTGCGCCAGGCCGATTTGCTGCGCGAGAAGGGTGACTTGGTCGCGGCCTACGACACCCTCGCGCCCGCCCTGGCGACGCGCCCGAATGACCCGTTGGCGGTCGGCGCCTTGGCGCGCATGTACCTGGCCAACAACAACCCGAAGAAAGCCATCGAGCTGTATCAGCCATTGCTCGACAAGGCGCCGAACGATCCGCAGTTGCAGATCGGCATGGCCGAGGCGTTGAGCAAGTCCGGCGACTATCGCGGGGCTGAAAAAGCGACTGACAAAGCCTTGGAACTGGCGCCCAACGATGTGCAGGTGCTGGCCAGCGCGGCGAGCATTTATCGCGCCCAGGGCAAGAACGCCAAGGCTGCCGAGTTGTACGCCCGGGCCCTGGCCTTGCAGGCGCCGGCCAAGGAAGATGCCAATCCGTTTGCCGGCACGGTGGCGGCGAATCCGTTTGTGGGCAAGTCGGGCCAGCGCGGTCAGTCGCGTTTGTCCGAGGCCAGTTTGTCGCAGATCCCGGAGCCGGCGCAGGTGCAAGTCGCTGCGGCCGACGCGGACGCCGAACCGGCCCCGCGCCTGCTCGCGGCCAACAACCTGGCGCCGAATGACGGCGGCTATGCACCGTCGCCCGCGCGCGGCAACTTCGGTGACAGCCCTCGCGTAGCGGTGGCCAAGCCGATTGATCCACAGGCCGAGGCCCGCCTGGCGATGCAAAGCGCCCTCGATCAAATCGATCAGGAACGCAGTCCGAAGGTTACCCAGGGCGTGGTCATTCGCAGCAATGACAGCGAGTCGGGCCTGAGCAAAATGACCGACGTCGAAACGCCGCTGGAGATCAGCCTGCCGGTGGGCGATGACCGCATCGCCCTGCGCGTGACACCGGTGTCGTTGAATGCCGGCGGCTTGAGCGATTCGGCAAAGAACCGTTTCGGTGGCGCCAACGACGCGCAAACCGCCGCGCTGCAAAGCTTGCTCGCAAGCAATCCGACTCGGGATCAACTGGACGACTTCAGCGCCGGCCTCAACGGCCCGGTCGGCCGCCAGAAAGACAGCGGCATCGGCCTGGCCGTGGCGTACGAGAATCCGTCGCTCGGCCTCAAGACCGACCTCGGCACCAGCCCGATGGGCTTCCTCTACAGCACGGCAGTCGGCGGGATCAGCATCGATCGTTCGTTCAGCGAAGGCAGTGATTTCCGCTACGGACTGAGCCTGTCGCGCCGTGCAGTGACTGACAGCCTGGTGTCGTTCGCCGGCGCCCGGGATGCGCGCAGTGGTCTCAAGTGGGGCGGCGTCACGGCCAATGGCGGGCGTTTGCAATTGAGCTACGACAACGGCGACTACGGCATGTACGGCTACGGCGGCGTGCACAAACTGCTGGGCAATAACGTCGACGACAACACCCGTGTCGAGGGCGGTACCGGGGTGTACTGGTACTTGCTCAATGACGACACCCGCCAATTGACCATGGGCCTGAGTGTCACCGGCATCAGCTACGACAATAACCAGGGCAACTTCACCTACGGCAACGGCGGTTATTTCAGCCCACAGAACTTCTTCTCTATCGGCGTGCCGATCGGCTGGTCGCAGCGTACCGATCGCTTGAGCTACTCGATCAAGGGCTCGGTGGGCCTGCAACACATCGAGCAGGAATCGACGCCGTATTTCCCCAACGACCGCGAGTTGCAAGCGGCGCTGGAGCAGACGTCGCAAGCTTACGCCGGGTTCGGCTCCTCGCTGCCGACCCGGTATTCGAGCCAGAACAAGACCGGCATCGGTTACAACCTGAATGCCGCCGCCGAGTACCGTTTCGGCGACAACATTTTCCTGGGCGGCAGCTTCGGGCTCGACAACGCCCAGGACTACAAGCAATGGACCGGCGGCCTGTATCTGCGCTACATGTTTGAGGATTTCACCGGGCGCATGGCGATGCCGGTGAGTCCTTACCGTTCCCCTTATTCGAATTAAGCAGCAGGAGTGTTCACCGTGGCAGTATCGATTCTCGCGGGCATGACTATTTTGATGATTGGCGACAGCCACCTGGCGACGCCGGATTACCTGATTTCCACCTTGCACGACAATCTGGTCGCGCAAGGCGCCAAGGTTCACACCCTGGGGATTTGCGGCGCCAACGCCGGTGACTGGCTGAAAGCCACGCCCGGCGCCTGTGGCGGTGCCGAGCGCCGTGGCACGGAAAAAACCGTGGTGCTCGGCGGCAAGGCCGCGACCGTGCCGATCAGTCAATTGCTGGCCACCGACAAACCGGACCTGGTGCTGATCGTCATGGGCGACACCATGGCCAGCTACACCAAACCGGCCTTCCCGAAAGCCTGGTTGTGGCAGCAGACCACGGCGCTGACCAAGGAAATCTCCGCCAATGGCACCCGTTGCGCCTGGGTCGGCCCGAACTGGGGCACCGAAGGTGGCAAATACGGCAAGACGTTTGCGCGGGTCGAGATGACCTCCAAGTTCCTCGCCGCCAACGTAGCGCCGTGCAGCTACATCGATTCGCTGGCGTTCTCCAAGCCAGGCCAGTGGGCCACCGTCGACGGCCAGCACTTGACCGCGCCGGGCTACAAAACCTGGAGCGAAGACATCAGCAAAGCCCTGCTCGAAGCCCCTGCCGTCAAGGAAGCCAAGAAATGATCAAGCTGATCGCGGCGCTCGTCGCCGTGCCCGCGTTGTCGATCAGTGCGTTGGCGCAAGCGGAAGTGGCTTTGTACCCGACCGGCCCCAGCGAAGACGCGGCGTTCATCCGCTTCGTCAACGCCGGCACCGCGCCGCTGGACGTGACCGCCCAGGCCGGGCAACCGCCGCTGCGCCTGGAAACCGCGCGCCCGGTGTCGCTGTTTTTCCCGGTGGATTCGACCAAAGCGGTCACCGGCACTTTGCTCAGCGGTCAGCAGAAACTGGCCATGGACCTGAAGATCGAGCCGGGGGAATTCGCCACCGTGATCGCCCTGCCGGACGGCGCCAGCCTCAAGCAAGTGGTGGTGCGCGAGCAGCCGGACGACTTCAACGGCCTCAAGGCTTCGCTGGGGTTTTTCAACGTCGACCAGTCCTGCGTCGACGCCAGCCTGCGTCCGGCCGGGCGCAACGCTGACCTGTTCAAGGCTGTGCCGGTCGACAGCCTGCAACGGCGCTCGATCAACCCGGTGAGCCTGTCGGTGCAACTGGTGTGCGCCAACGCCAACGTCGGGGCGCCGCTGGACCTGGGCGATCTGAAAGCGGGCGAGCGTTACAGCGTGCTGTTGCTGCCATCGGCCAGCGGGCCGCGTCTGTTGAACGCCACCGACACTCTGTCCCACTGATCGGATTCTGCCGCCGCCATGGTCTTCGCCTCACTCGAGTTCCTGACGCTGTTCCTGCCTGCGTTCCTGCTGATTTATGCCTTGGGCAAACCGGCCTGGCGCAACGTCATCCTGTTGATCGGCAGTTGGTTGTTCTATGGCTGGCTGAGCCCGCTGTTCCTGACCCTGCACGTGGTGTTGACCATCGTGGCCTGGGTCGGCGGCTTGCTGGTGGATCGCTCCCGCGAGGACTCGAAGGGCCGCGTGCGGTTGTTGATCGCGCTGATCGTGTTCAACACCGCGGTGTTGTGCTGGTACAAGTACGCCAATATTCTCGCCGGCACCTATAGTGAACTGATCACCTACTACGGCGCCCTGCCGCTGGAGTGGCAGCGGGTGGCGTTGCCGGCGGGGCTGTCGTTCATCGTGCTTCAGGCGATTTCCTACCTGGTGGACGTGCATCGGCACACGGTGCCGGTGGAGCGCAGCTTCATCAATTACGCCACCTACATTTCGATGTTCGGCCACTCGATCGCCGGGCCGATCATTCGCTACGACTGGGTGCGCCGCGAGTTGGTGCAGCGTTATTTCAGTTGGCAGAATTTCTCCCTCGGCGCGCGGCGGTTCATGATCGGCATGTGCATGAAGGTGCTGGTGGCCGACACGTTGTCGCCGCTGGTGGACGTGGCGTTTCACCTGGAAAACCCGAGCTTCGTCGATGCCTGGATCGGTTGCCTGGCGTACTCGCTGCAACTGTTTTTCGACTTCGCCGGCTACAGCGCCATGGCCATCGGCCTGGGCCTGATGCTCGGCTTCCACTTCCCGGAAAACTTCAACCGGCCGTACCTGGCCAGCAGCATCCAGGACTTCTGGCGGCGCTGGCACTTGTCGCTGTCGAGTTGGTTGCGCGACTACCTGTACATCGGCCTGGGCGGCAACCGCAACGGTGCGTGGAAAACCTATCGCAACCTGTTCCTGACCATGGCCATCGCCGGTCTGTGGCATGGCGGCGACAGTTGGAATTACCTGCTTTGGGGTTCGGCGCACGGCATTGCCTTGTGCGTCGATCGGTTGTGGTCGCGCTCCAGCCTGCCGAGCGTGCCGCCGCTGTTGTCGCACACCCTGACGCTGCTATTCGTGTGCCTGGCCTGGACCCTGTTTCGCGCGCCGGACTTCCATTCGGCGATGACCATGTACGCCGGCCAGTTCGGCTTGCACGGTTTCGCCTTGGGCGATGCGCTGGCCGTGACCCTGCGTCCGGTCCACGGCCTGGCTGCGTTGCTGGGCGTGGCGTGCATTGTCGCGCCGCTCCTGCACAGCCGTTACGAGCAGCGCTTCGGTGGCAACGCGTTGTTCGCACCGATTGCGGCCCTGTGGCCGGTGGCGGGTTTCCTGCTTTCGTTCGCGTTGATCGCGAGCCGTGAAGCGGTGCCTTTCCTGTACTTCCAGTTCTGATGGCCGCGCCCATGTCTTCTGCATCCCACGTTCCGGCTCCACCGAGTGAACTCAACGCCCGCATCAGTAAAGTGGCGGGCGCGGTGTTCGTCGCGTTTCTTACGGTTGGTTTTGTCTCTTGTTCCTGGCTACTGCTCAGCGGCAAGGTCGAGCTGCTGCCGGCCAATCTCACCCGGCAAGCGGCGCTTGAGGGCGACGTGACCCACAAGATTGCCAAGCAATTGTCCAAGGCTGCGGTACCGGAATACGCCGCCGACCTCGAACGCGCCGGCAGTTGGCTGGTGCTGCACGACACCGGGCCGCGGGTGCGTCCGGGTTGTGCCGGTTGGTTGTTCCTGACCGACGAGATGCGCATCAACCGTCACGCCCGGGCTAACGCCGAGCGCAAGGCAGCTGTGGTGCGCGACGTCCAGCAACGCCTGGCGAAACGAGGCATCACGCTGCTGGTAGCGGTGGTGCCGGACAAGAGCCGTATCGCCAGTGCGCAGTTGTGTGATCTGACGCGCCCGGCGCAGTTGCAGGATCGCGCCGTAGTCTGGGTCGACGGGCTGAACAAGGCTGGCGTTGCCACCCTGGACCTGGCGCCGAGCCTGCAACCTTTGGGTGCCGACGCCTACCTGCGCACGGACACGCACTGGAGTGAAACCGGCGCGGCGGCGGCGGCCAAAGCCGTGGCCACGCGGGTCAACACCCTGGGCATCAGCGCCACACCGCAGAAAGCATTCGAGGCCCGCGTGCAAGACCCGGCCCGGCGTCCCGGCGACCTGGTGCGTCTGGCCGGCCTGGAATGGCTGCCGGTCAGCTGGCAACCGACGGCGGAAAGCGTCGCCGCGACCCTGATCAGCGAGCAGGCCAGCGAAGCCCAGGATGGCGGCGATAATCTCGATGACCTGTTCGGCGACGACAACTTGCCGAACGTGGCGCTGATCGGCACCTCGTTCTCGCGCAACTCCAACTTCGCCGGCTTCCTGCAACAGGCCCTCGGTGCGCCAATCGGCAACTTCGGCAAGGACGGCGGCGAGTTCTCCGGGGGCGCCAATGGCTACTTCAGCAACCCGGCGTTCAAGCAAACGCCGCCGAAGCTGATTGTCTGGGAGATTCCCGAGCGGGATTTGCAGACGCCTTACGTTGAGCCGATCGAGTTGCAGTGAGGCGGCCGGCCTCATCGCGGGCAAGCCCCGCTCCCACATGTTTTGGGTACTTCCCTACTGCCCAAAAGCCATATGGTTATTCAATAACAGTATTTAAATTCCAGTTCTTATACCTATAAAGTTGACCTCCTGCGTACCCGTCGACCAATCGACGCGCCGCACGACACGAACCAACACGGGACCTCCGTGAGTTTCTTGATCGACGTGCGCGCCGTGTGAGCGCGACGTGCGTGGGAGTGATACATGTCTGCAGCCACTGCTACCCCAAGCGCCGCGACCAACGCGCCGCAAAGTTTCGACATCCGTCCTTTCAGCGGTGCCGTCGGCGCCGAGATCATCGGCCTGGACCTGTCCCGCCCGATCAACGATCAGGACTTCGCGCGCATCCACCGCGCTCATCTGGATTACCACGTCGTGGTGTTCCGCGATCAACGCATCACCCCCGAACAACAGATTGCTTTCAGCCGCCGCTTTGGCGTGCTGCAGATTCACGTGCTCAAACAGTTCTTGCTGGCCAACCACCCGGAAATCCTGATCGTCTCTAACATTGTCGAGAACGGCCAGAACATCGGCCTGGGTGACGCGGGCAAGTTCTGGCATTCCGACCTGTCGTACAAGGAGCTGCCAAGCCTGGGCTCGATGCTGCATGCCCAGGAATTGCCGTCCGAGGGCGGCGACACGCTGTTCGCCGACATGCACAAAGCCTGGGACAACCTGCCCGACGCGCTGCGTAAAGCCGTCGAAGGTCGCTCGGCCGCGCACTCTTATACGGCGCGCTACAGCGAGACCAAATTCGAAGGCAACTGGCGCCCGACCCTGACCCCGGAACAACTCGCCCAAGTGGCGGAAGTGGTCCACCCGATCGTGCGCACGCACCCGGAGAACGGGCGCAAGGCGTTGTTCGTCAGCGAAGGTTTCACCACCCGCATCGTCGGTCTGCCGGACGACGAGAGCCAGCAACTGCTCACGGAGCTGTACGCCCACAGCGTGTTGCCGCAGAACATCTACCGCCATCAATGGCAGCCCCATGACCTGGTGTTCTGGGACAACCGCTCGCTGATCCACCTGGCCGCCGGTTGCCCGAGTCATCTGCGCCGCAAGCTCTATCGCACCACTATACAGGGCGACGCGCCTTTTTGATTCCGGAGATTCAGCATGTCCAAACGTCTTCCATGGGCGCCGCTGACGGCGGCCCTCGGCCTGGGTTTCAGCCTGTTGGCCGGCAGCCTGGTGGCGCCGACCGTGGCCCACGCCGAGGGTGAAATCCGCATCGCCGAACAGTTCGGCATCGTCTATCTGCTGCTCAACGTGGTGCGCGATCAGAACCTGATCGAGAAGCACGGCAAGGAAGAAGGCATCGACATCAAGGTCGACTGGACGCAGCTGTCCGGCGGCGCGGCGGTCAACGATGCATTGCTGTCCGGCTCGATCGACATTGCCGGCGCCGGCGTCGGGCCGCTGCTGACCATTTGGGACCGCACCCACGGCAAGCAGAACGTCAAGGCTGTCGCCTCGCTGGGCAACTTTCCCTACTACCTGGTGAGCAATAATCCCAAGGTCAAAACCATCGCCGACTTCACCGAGAAGGATCGCATTGCGGTGCCGGCGGTGGGCGTGTCGGTGCAGTCGCGGTTCTTGCAATACGCGGCGGCCAAGCAATGGGGCGACAAGGAATTCAATCGTCTCGACAAATACACCGTGGCCGTCCCGCACCCGGACGCCACTGCGGCGCTGATCGCTGGCGGCACCGAGTTGACCGGGCATTTCTCCAACCCGCCGTTCCAGGATCAGGCGCTGGAAAATCCCAACGTGCACGTGGTGTTGAACACCTACGACTTGCTCGGCCCGAACTCGCCGACCGTGCTGTTCGCCACCGAAAAATTCCGCAACGACAACCCGAAAACCTACAAGGCGTTCGTCGAGGCACTGAGCGAAGCCGCCGAGTTCGCGCAGAACGACAAAGGCGCGGCGGCGGACACTTACATCCGCGTGACCAAAGCCAAGATCGACCGTGCGGCGCTGCTGAAAATCATCGACAACCCGCAATTCGAATTCAGCGTCACGCCGAAAAACACCTACCCACTGGCCGAGTTCCTGCACCGCGTGGGCGCGATCAAAAACAAACCGGAATCGTGGAAGGATTACTTTTTCCAGGACACCAAACCGTTGCAGGGGAGCTGATCTAGATGAATGCGTCTTTGCAAGGCCACACGGCCAGCAACCCTGTTTCAGCCACCGGCACGTTGCTCGCGGTGGATAACGTCAGCCTGGAATATCGCACCCCGCAACGGGTGGTGCGGGCCACTCACCAAGTCAGTTTTGAGATCGACCCGGCGGACCGCTTTGTGCTGCTCGGGCCGTCCGGTTGCGGCAAGTCGACCTTGCTCAAAGCGGTCGGCGGCTTTATCCAGCCAGTGGAAGGCGAGATCCGCCTCGACGGCCAAGTGGTCCACGGCCCGGGGCCGGACCGCATCGTGGTGTTTCAGGAATTCGATCAACTGCCACCGTGGAAAACCGTCAAGCAGAACGTGATGTTTCCGCTGCTGGCGTCGAAAACCCTTAACCGTCGCGATGCCGAAGAGCGGGCGCTGCATTACCTGGAAAAGGTGGGCCTGGCGGCGTTCGCCGATGCCTATCCGCATACTTTGTCCGGCGGCATGAAGGCCCGTGTAGCGATTGCCCGCGCCTTGGCCATGCAGCCGAAAATCCTGCTGATGGATGAACCCTTCGCCGCCCTCGACGCCCTGACCCGACGCAAGATGCAGGAAGAATTGCTGCTGCTTTGGGAAGAGGTGCGCTTCACCCTGCTGTTCGTCACGCACTCCATCGAAGAAGCGCTGGTGGTGGGCAATCGCATCCTGTTGCTGTCGCCGCATCCGGGTCGGGTGCGCGCGGAAATCCACAGCCATCAGTACGACTTGCACAGCCTCGGTGGCGTGGGTTTCCAGCACACCGCGCAGCGCATTCATCGCTTGTTGTTTGATGAAGGCCCGGTGGGCGATGCCGAGCGTGAGCTGGGTTTCAACGACATTCGCATCGCTTACTAAGCGTTCAAGAGGGTAATGCGATGAGCATCCGCCAAGAATACGAAGTTGCTTTGGAGCCGCTGTTGAGCGTGCCTCTGGAGCGTGAATTACCGTTGGGCCAGCGTCTGTGGCAGCAGGGCTGGTTGCGTAAAAGTGTGATCCTGATTTTGCTCGCGGTGCTGTGGGAAGCGGCGGCGCGGTATCAAAACAACGATTTGCTGTTGCCGAGTTTCCTGCAGACCAGCATCGCGCTGTACGACGGTCTGGCCAGTGGTGAGTTGCTGGGCAAGGTGTGGATTTCCCTGGTGGTGTTGCTCAAGGGGTATGTGCTCGGCATCGTGTTAGCGTTCGGCCTGACCACGCTGGCAGTGTCGAGCCAGTTCGGTCGCGATTTGCTGAGCACCCTGACCTCGATGTTTAACCCGTTGCCGGCCATTGCGTTGTTGCCGCTAGCGTTACTGTGGTTTGGCCTGGGACAGAACAGCCTGATTTTCGTGCTGGTGCATTCGGTGCTGTGGGCGCTGGCGCTGAACATGTACGCCGGATTCCTCGGGGTGTCGGAAACCCTGCGCATGGCGGGGCGTAACTATGGCCTCACGGGCATCCGCTTTGTGCTGTTCATCCTGATCCCGGCGGCGCTGCCGTCGATCCTCGCCGGGTTGAAAATCGGCTGGGCTTTCGCCTGGCGCACGCTGATCGCCGCCGAGCTGGTATTCGGCGCCACCAGCGGCAAGGGCGGCCTCGGCTGGTACATCTTCCAGAACCGCAATGAGCTGTACACCGACAAAGTATTCGCCGGGCTGGCGGTTGTGATCCTCATTGGTTTGCTGGTGGAGAACCTGGTGTTCAACATCCTTGAGCGGGTGACGGTCAAGCGCTGGGGGATGCAGCGGTAGGTTGGGTGTTGCTGCTGGCCTCATCGCTGGCAAGCCAGCTCCCACAGGGTTTTGTGGCTGGCCATTATCTTTTGTTCGGCGCCGATCACTGTGGGAGCTGGCTTGCCAGCGATAGGGCCCGATCTGGAACCGCTTATCTTGAAGATGTTTGCTAGCATTGCACCCGACTCAATCCCGGTCGTCGATGAGTGCTCTGCATGCAACTCCCGGACATGAACCTGTTGGTCGCCCTCGACGCCTTGCTCGACGAGGGCAGTGTGGTGGGCGCGGCGCGGCGGATGAACCTCAGCCCGGCGGCGATGAGCCGCACCCTCACGCGAATTCGCGACGCCATAGGCGACCCGATTCTGGTGCGCGCCGGCCGTGGCCTGGTGCCGACCCCCAAAGCCCTGGCCCTGCGGGAACAGGTGCGCGACCTGGTCGAGCAAGCAGCGCTGCTCTTTCGCTCAGCCGATCAGGTTGAACTCGGCAGCTTGCGCCGACGCTTCAGCATCCGCGCCAATGACTTTTTCGTCGGCGTGTACGGCGGCAAGCTGTTTGACACTCTCGACCGCCAGGCCCCGCATTGCGAATTGCGCTTCGTCCCGGAAGGCGATGGCGACGACGAGGCGCTGCGCGAAGGGCGGATTGATCTGAACGTCAGCAACAACCGGCCACTGATGCCTGAAGTCAAAGTGCAAAACCTGTTCTCGACCCATTTCGTTGGCCTGGTGCGCGAGGATCATCCGCTGTTCGAAGAGGAAATCACTGCCGAGCGCTACGCCGGGTTTTCCCACATCAGCATGTCGCGCCGAGGCATCGCCCGTGGCCCGATCGACACCGCGCTCAACGCCCTGGGGCTGGAGCGAAGGGTGGCGGTGATCGCGCCAAGTTTCCACGCCGCGATGTTCGCTTTGCCCGATTCCAACCTGATTTTGCCGGTGCCCAAGGAGGCTCTGCGGAGCGTACGGCGGCTGGGCTTGCGCTTGCGCTGGTTCGAACTGCCGTTGGCGCTGCCGACCATCATCCTGACCCAGTCCTGGCACCCCCGTTACGACAATGACCCGGCGCACCGCTGGCTGCGCGAAACGCTTAAGGCTTGCTGCGATGCGACTTGGAAAGAGTCGCAGCCTGACTGATTGCGCATTGCCGTGGTGAGTAATGGTGCGGTGCTGTGGTAAGTGATAGTGAAATGCTTTTGTGGCGAGGGAGCTTGCTCCCGCTCGAGTGCGCAGCGCTCGCAAAAATTTTGGGCCGCTGCGCGACCCAGCGGGAGCAAGCTCCCTCGCCACAGGGGAACTGCGGCGCGTTTAATTCGTGCGTCTGACGCACTTATAAGTTGTCGATAAGTCAGTTTTCCACACGGGTTGATCTTCATACACTGCTCCGGACTTATTCATCTGGAGTTGGCAACCCATGACCTCCCTCACGGTCACGAGTCCGGCGACCGTGGCCGGTTCCACCGCAGCGGCGCCACCGGTGTTTAGTGGTCGGATCATCACCGGCCTGGTCGGCGTGCTGCTCGCGGTGCTGGTGGCAGGCCTCAACGAAACGGTAATCAAGGTCGCCCTCGCGGATATTCGCGGCGGGCTCGGCATTGGTTACGACGAAGGCACCTGGCTGGTGGCCGGTTACGCCGCGACGTCGGTGGCCGCCGCCGCGTTCGCGCCTTGGTGCGCGGTGACCTTCTCCCTGCGCCGTTTCACCCTGGCCGCCATCGCCGTGTTTGTGCTGCTCGGGGTGCTGTGCCCGTTCGCGCCGAGTTTCGAAAGCTTGCTGGTGCTGCGCATCGTCCAAGGGCTGGCCGCCGGTGCGTTGCCGCCGATGCTGATGACCGTGGCCCTGCGTTTCCTGCCGCCCGGCGTGAAGCTTTATGGCTTGGCCGGTTATGCCTTGACCGCGACCTTCGGCCCCGGCATCGGTACACCCCTGGCGGGGTTGTGGACCGAGCACGTCGGCTGGCAATGGACCTTCTGGCAAATCATCGTTCCGGCGCTGATCGCCATGCTCGCCGTGGGCTACGGCATTCCCCAGGACCCGGTGCGCCTGGAACGCCTCAAGGCTTTCAACTGGCGCGGTTTGCTGCTGGGTTTTCCGGCGATTTGCATGCTGGTGGTCGGCATCCTCCAGGGCAATCGCCTGGACTGGTTCGAGTCTGGGCTGATCTGCTTTTTGCTCGCCGGCGGCCTGGTGCTGATGGTGTTGTTCATGGTCAACGAATGGTCGCAAGAGGTGCCGTTCTTCAACCTGCAAATGCTCGGCATCCGCAACTTGTCATTCGCGCTGATAACCCTGGCAGGCGTGTTGGTGGTGTTGCTGGCGGTGATCCTGATCCCGTCCAGTTACCTGGCGCAGGTCCAGGGTTATCGGCCATGGCAAACCGCGCCGGTGATGCTGCTGATGGCCGGCCCGCAATTGATCGCTCTGCCGCTGGTGGCGGCGCTGTGCAACCTGCGCTGGGTCGATTGCCGCTGGGTATTGGGGATCGGCCTGAGCATGCTGGCGTTGTCATGCATTGGCGGCTCGCAGATTACGTCGGTGTGGATCCGCGATGATTTCTACGTGCTGCAACTGCTGCAGATTTTTGGCCAGCCCATGGCGGTGCTGCCGCTGCTGATGCTCGCCACTGGCAGCATCCACCCGACGCAGGGGCCGTTCGCCTCGGCGTGGTTCAACACGGTCAAGGGCCTGGCGGCGGTAATCGCCACTGGCGTGCTGGAAACCCTGACCACGGCGCGCCAGCACTTGCACTCGACCATGCTGGTGGACCGCCTCGGCAATTCGCCGCTGGCCGACAGCGACAGCGCCGGGCTTGCCCACCGCATTCATATGCAGGCGCTGGTGCTGACGTCCTCGGACCTTTACCTGTGCATGGCCGGCATTGCGCTGGCGCTAATCCTGCTGATTTTCTGGCTGCCGACGCGGATGTATCCGCCGCGCGCGCCGACCTGATCGCTACATCGAGGTTGTATATGACGCTCCAATCCAAACAGAAAACCGTGATCGGCGTGGTCGCGGCGGTAGTCGCAATCGGTGTGCTGACGTACTGGCTGGCGCCGGGTGTGTTCGGTCAGCGCACGCACCAGCGCACCAACGATGCCTACATCTCGGCCGACTTCACGCTGGTGGTGCCGCGGGTTGCCGGGTTTATCAAAGAGGTGCTGGTGGAGGACCATCAGCAGGTCAAGGCCGGGCAGTTGTTGGCGCTGATCGACGACCGCGATTTGCGCGCGGCGGCCCAGGCGGCGGACGCGCAAACGCTGGTGGCCAAGGCCCAATTGAAAAACGCGCAGGCCACCCTGGAGCGGCAGACCTCGGTGATCGCCCAGGCACAGGCCAAGGTCGTGTCGGCCAAAGCCGAAGTGGCCTTCGCGCAACATGAATTGACCCGATACAACCACCTCGCCGGGGTAGGCGCGGGCACCGTGCAAAGCGCGCAACAGGCGCGCACCCGCATCGATCAGGCCATGGCGCGTTCGGCGGAGGCCAGCGCGGTGCTGGAGGCCGAACGCAAACAGGTCGAGATTCTGACTGCGCAGCGCGATGCCGCCGATGGCAACTTGAAACGCGCGCAGGCAGCGCTGGAAATCGCCAGTTTCGACCTGTCCTACACTCGCATCGTCGCGCCGCAGGACGGCATGGTCGGCGAGCGCGCGGTGCGGGTCGGCGCCTACGTCACCCCGGGCAGTAAACTGCTGGCGGTGGTGCCGTTGCAGCAGGCCTACGTGATGGCCAATTTTCAGGAAACCCAGCTGATCGACATGCAGCCAGGGCAAGACGTACAGGTGTCGGTCGACAGCCTCGGCGGGGCGATCCTGCATGGTCGCGTCGACAGCCTCGCGCCGGCCACCGGGGTGACGTTTGCCTCGATCAAACCGGACAACGCCACCGGCAACTTCACCAAAGTCGTACAGCGTATCCCGGTGAAAATCATCCTTGATCCGGGCCAGCCACTGGCCGAACGCTTGCGCGTGGGGATGTCGGTGGAGGCGAGCATCGACACGGTCCTTCGCCGGACTGAGGTGGTGCAGCAATGAGCCTGTTTCTACGGCGAGGAAGCTCAATGGTTTTAGCGTTGGCGGGTCTGTCGCTGGGCGCCTGCAGCGTCGGCCCGGATTTTCAGCGGCCGCAACCGCTGCAAGTCAGCGAATGGTCCAGGCCGCAAAAAGCCGCCGGCAGCCAGGCCGTGGCAACGACCCTGGACGAGCGTTGGTGGGAGGTATTCCGGGACGCCAAACTCTCAGCCCTGAGCCAGCGCGCGCTCAGCGACAACCTTGACCTGAAACTGGCCAGCAGCCGCTTGCAGCAAAGCCGCGCCGCGCGCCAGGTGGTGACCGCCGAGCAATACCCGGACACCGCCGTCGGCGGCAGCTACAGCCGCGAGCGCAACAGTACCAAGGGTTTGAGCGACCCGTCGGGCAAGGGCGGGCGTGAGGCCTTCAACCTGTGGGATGCCGGGTTTTCGGCGGCGTGGGAACTGGATGTGTGGGGCCGCGTGCGACGTCAAACCGAAGCCGCCGACGCCACCCTGGAAGTGGCAGAAAACGATCAGCGCGGGGTGCTGATCGCGGTGCTCGCCGAAACCGCCCAGGACTACCTGCAACTGCGCGGCGTGCAGAACACCCGCGCCGTCACCGAGCAGAACCTCGACGTGGCTCGGCACAGCCTGAAGCTCTCGCAACTGCGCCTGGCCGATGGCGTGGCCACTGATCTGGACGTCGCCGAAGCCGCCGCGCAAGTGGCCACCATTGAGGCGCGACTGCCCGCCTTGCAACAACGCCAGGCCCAACTGATCAACGCGCTGAGCCTGCTGATGGGCGAGCCGCCGCAGGCCTTGGCGGCGGAGCTGTCGGCCGATGCGCCGATCCCGCAAACCCCGCGTCAGGTAGCGATCGGTCTGCCCTCGCAGCTGGCCGAACGGCGCCCGGACATTCGCCAGGCCGAAGCCCGACTGCATGCCGCCACGGCGAGCATCGGCGTGGCTAAGGGGGATTTTTATCCGCGCATCACCCTGTCCGGCAACCTGGGTTCGCAAGCCATGCAGTTGAGCGATTTCGGCTCGTGGGGCTCGCGCTCGTTCGGCATCGGCCCGCAGTTCAGCCTGCCGCTGTTCGACGGCGGACGCCTGCGCGGCGTGCTCAAACTGCGTGAAGCCCAACAACAGGAAGCGGCGGTGGCCTATCAGCAGACCGTGCTGCGCGCCTGGCATGAAATCGACGATCAGTTGACCGCGTACAACGCCAGCCAACTGCGCCGCGACAGCCTCGCCGAAGCGGTGCGGCAAAACCAGATCGCCCTGCATACCGCACAACGCCAATACACCGAGGGCGTGGTGGATTTCGTCAACGTGCTGACGGTGCAAGCGGCGCTGCTGAGCACGCAGGAGCAACTGGTCGAAAGCTCGACCGGCGTGTCGCTGGCCATGGTCGGTTTGTACAAGGCTCTGGGGGGTGGCTGGCAGTCGGTCTATCCGTTGCCACAGACCGCGCAACGCTGAGCGGCGCCGGTGCCCGGCGGGCGGATTTTTTCGTGGCGACGGTGGGTGCGCCTAGACTTTGCAGAGTCAGCGTCCGCTCATCGTTGCCCGCCACAGGAGCCCCGCCATGCACACCCCAACCCACAGCCTGCCGTCGCTGTTCAAGCAACTTGGCCTCGAGCACGACCCGGAAAGCATCGACCAATTCATTGCCAGCCACTCGCCGCTGCGGCCAAAAATGCACCTGGCCAACGCGTTTTTCTGGAGCAAAAGCCAAGCGCAATTTCTGCGCGATGGAATTCTCGAGGACGCGGATTGGGCGGAGGTGGTGGATCAACTGGACGTGATGTTGCGCAAGGGGCGAGGGCGTCCCGTTTAGCGCGCTGCCGGGGGGCACTGGCGAGCGGTATGAATAATGGCTAGTACCCAAATGATTTCCTGGTCAATTTCGTAAACGATTCGGTAATTGGGATGAGGGCTTAACTCTCGTGTGCCTTTAATCAACCCCAACGGTGCACCTCGTGGGTGTTGGATCAGACGGCTGACTGAGCCGCTGATCCGAGCATCGATGTCGATGGCTGCTCGAGGGTTGAAGGCATGCAGATAATCCCAGATGTCAGCACGATCCTGTGCAGCTTGCGGCGTCCACATAATCCTCATTTAAGCGAAGCCGCCTGCGTGCGCCTCAGGGCAAAAGCGGTTTCTACTTCGTCATGCGTCAACCCTTGTCCGGCTTGGACGGCTTCACGAGAGATGTCGACTTTGCGTTGCAAAAAAGCCTCATATTCCCTGGATTCTTGTTGCGTCTGCACGTACTGCCGCATCAGTTCCCGAACAATCTGAGAAGCAGGTCGATGTGCGGCTTCTGCTTCCGCCATGAACTGGTCCCGCAAATCGGATTCAAGCTTCATCGTAAAGACCGCTTGTTTTGACATGTCCTGCCTCCTAGCGAATGTAATAACTAAGTGTATATGTCGTTCATACCTTTTGCCTCTGCTGCGGTTCTGGCGGCCGCTGGGCGGAACGATATGTTTCAAAACTTGACTGAATTTCCCATGCAGTGCGATATTGATAGTTAGCAAACTAACAGTATCCGAGCTTTCACGTGTCTCAGTCTCTCGACGCTCTTCAAATGAACATCAGCAGTGCCATGGTGGTGGCTGCGCGGCACTGGCGGAAAATCTGCCAGACCACGCTGGTCAACTACGGCATTTCCGAAGCCTGCGCGGTCCCTTTGTTGATGATCGGACGGCTGGGCGAGGGCGTGCGGCAGGTCACTGTGGCGCAGGCGGCTGGCATGGAGAGCCCATCGCTGGTGCGTCTGCTTGATCAGTTGTGCCATTCCGGCTACGTGCAACGCAGCGAAGATCCGCACGATCGTCGGGCCAAATGCCTGAGCCTGACCGAGCGCGGTCGCGAGTTGGTGCAAGCAGTGGAAGTCGAACTGGTGCGTCTGCGCCATGAAGTGCTCGAAGGCATCGACGAGGCGGATTTGCAGGCGACCTTGCGTGTGCTGCGGGCGTTTGAGGCGGCGCAGTACGTACCGGTGGTCGGCTCGTGAACGGGTTTTTCACGGGCGTACCGCCGGCCCGCGACTGGTTTTTCGGCGTGCGCACGTTCGCCGCGTCGATGATCGCGTTGTACATCGCCTTGCTGATGCAGATGCCCCGTCCGTACTGGGCGATGGCCACGGTGTACATCGTCGCCAGCCCGTTTGTCGGACCGACCAGTTCCAAGGCGCTGTACCGCGCAGTCGGTACGTTTATCGGCGCGGCGGCCGCCGTGCTGTTCGTGCCGATGTTTATCCAGACGCCTTATCTGCTGGTGGTGATTATCGCGTTGTGGACCGGCACCTTGCTGTTCCTCTCACTGCATTTGCGCACCGCCAACAGCTACGCGTTGATGCTCGCCGGTTACACCTTGCCGCTGATTGCCTTGCCGGTGGTGGATAACCCGCTCGCGGTGTGGGATGTGGCCGAGGCGCGCACTGAAGAAATCTTCCTTGGCATCGCCTGCGCGGCGGTGGTCGGGGCGATTTTCTGGCCGCGTCGGCTGATGCCGGTGTTCAGCGACTCGGTTGACAAGTGGTTCAGCGATGCCTCGTCCTACAGCCTGCGTTTCCTCAACCGCGACGTGCAGCCGGAAGAGGTCAGCAACCTGCGCTCAGCCATGGTCGCGACCTTCAACTCGCTTGAATTGATGATCGGCCAATTGCCCCACGAAGGCGCCCGGCCGCAAACCGTGCGCAATACCAAGGAATTGCGCGGGCGGATGATTCATCTGCTGCCGGTGGTGGACGCCCTCGATGATGCGCTCTACGCCCTGGAGCGCCGCACCCCGGAGCTGGTCGACAAGTTCGCGCCAGTGCTCGAGTCCACCCGTCAGTGGCTGGCGCAAAACGAAGGCTCGCTGCAGTCCTGGGAAGCGTTGAGGGCTCAACTCGACGCACTGCAACCGAGCGCCGTCGAACTCAATGAACGCAAGGCTCTGTTGTTTTCCAACGCGCTGTACCGCCTCGGCGAATGGATCGACCTGTGGCAAGACTGTCGCAGTCTGCAGCAAGCCATCGCCAGCGACAGCCAGGACAACTGGCGCGCGGTGTATCGCCATTGGCGGCTGGGCCGTTTGACGCCGTTTCTCGACCGCGGGTTGATGCTCTATTCCGCCGCGTCCACGGTGTCGGCGATCATCGTCGCGTCGGTGCTGTGGATTCTGCTCGGCTGGAGCGACGGCGGCAGCGCGGTGATTCTAGCGGCGGTGGCGTGCAGTTTCTTCGCCTCCATGGACGACCCGGCGCCGCAGATTTTCCGCTTTTTTTTCTGGACCGGGATGTCGGTGCTGTTCGCCAGCCTGTATCTGTTTGTGGTGCTGCCGAACCTGCACGATTTCCCGATGCTGGTGCTGGCCTTCGCGGTGCCGTTTATCTGCATCGGCACCCTGACCGTGCAGCCGCGCTTCTACCTCGGCATGCTGCTGACACTGGTCAACACCTCCTCTTTCATCAGCATTCAGGGCGCCTACGACGCTGATTTTCTCAGCTTCGCCAACAACAATCTGGCGGGGCCGGTGGGTCTGCTGTTTGCCTTTGTCTGGACCCTGATCGCGCGGCCGTTCGGTGCGGAACTCGCGGCCAAGCGCCTGACGCGGTTCAGTTGGCGCGACATCGTCGACCTGACCGAGCCCGCCTCCCTGGCCGAGCATCGGCGGCTGGGCGTGCAGATGCTCGATCGCTTGATGCAACACTTGCCGCGCCTGGCGCTGACCGGGCAAGACACCGGCATCGCCCTGCGTGAGTTGCGGGTGGCGCTGAATCTTCTGGACTTGCTGACCTACACCCCGCGCGTGA
This sequence comes from Pseudomonas rhizozeae, assembly GCF_031583775.1. Classification (NCBI taxonomy): domain Bacteria; kingdom Pseudomonadati; phylum Pseudomonadota; class Gammaproteobacteria; order Pseudomonadales; family Pseudomonadaceae; genus Pseudomonas; species Pseudomonas rhizozeae. The sequence goes on along the minus strand of NZ_JAVLSB010000019.1, from coordinate 4,380 downwards.
TCGGCATCCCGAACACCTTGCTGCGGCAAGTGGTAAGCGAAGTCGGCGACTACTTTTCGGCTTGCCTCAAGGCCGGCGAGCGATTGCCGGCGCGGAGTCCGTTGCTGATGACCCTCGACCGCACGCGTCGGGCGCTCAACCATGAGGCCGCGCAGGGCGATCACCCAACCCGCCTGCACTTGCTGCACGCCTTGAGCGGTTTGCGCCTGGCGCTGTTGCCTGGGGTGGAATTTGTCGGCGGCGGCGAGCATGAAGCGCCGCTGCCCCATGGCATCGATGGAGCGCCTTTATGATCGGTGATCTGGACATCAGCGGGGTGTTCCTGCCGACGCTGCTGGTGCTGATGGGCATCACCTACGTGCTGTACCTGTTGGTGCACGGGCTGCTGACGCGCCTGCACTTTTATCGCTTGGTGTGGCACCGGGCGCTGTTCAACGTTGCTCTCTACGCCCTGCTGCTGGGCGCCGTGAATTCACTCAGTCGATATTTGATGACATGAAAAAACCATTTTTGACCCTTGGCCGCGTCGTCCTGACGCTGCTGATCGTGACCTTCGCCGTTGTCGTGGTCTGGCGCATGGTGATGTATTACATGTTCGCGCCCTGGACCCGCGACGGGCACATTCGCGCCGACATCGTGCAGATCGCGCCGGACGTGTCCGGGCTGATCCAGAACGTACAGGTGCGCGACAACCAGTTGGTGCAGCGCGGCCAGGTGTTGTTCAGCATCGATCAGGACCGCTTCAAACTGGCCCTGCGCCAGGCGAAAGCGGCGCTGGCCGACCGTGAGGAAACCCTGGCCCAGGCGCAACGCGAAGCCAAGCGTAACCGTGGCCTGGGCAATCTGGTGCCGGGCGAGCAACTGGAAGAAAGCCAGTCGCGGGTGGCCCGTGCGCAGTCGGCGCTGGCCGAAGCGCAGGTGGCTGTCGACAGCGCCCAGTTGAACCTCGACCGCTCGGTGATCCGCAGCCCGGTGGACGGCTACGTCAACGACCGCGCCCCGCGTGCCCAGGAGTTCGTCACCGCCGGGCGCGCGGTGTTGTCGGTGGTGGACAGCAATTCGTTTCACATCGACGGCTATTTCGAAGAGACCAAACTCGACGGCATCCACGTCGGCCAGAGCGTCGACATCCGCGTGATCGGTGACCGTGCGCGGCTGCGCGGGCATGTCGAGAGCATCGTCGCCGGTATCGAAGACCGCGATCGCAGCAGCGGTTCCAACCTGCTGCCGAACGTTAACCCGGCGTTCAGTTGGGTGCGCCTGGCGCAGCGGATTCCGGTGCGCATCGCCTTCGATGACGTCCCGGCGGACTTCCGCATGATCGCCGGGCGCACCGCCACGGTGTCGATCATTGACGACCAGACCCGGCGGGAGCCGACGCCATGAACCGGGCAGCGACGTTCGCCCTGGCTGGCTTAGGTGTGCTGCTGTCGGCATGCCAAGTGGTCGGCCCGGATTACCAGTTGCCTAAGGACGCCGCGGTGCAGCGCCAGGACTTGCAGGGTCATGTCGCTGGCGACAATCCCAACGTGGTCTCGGCGCCGGTGCCTGGCGATTGGTGGCGGCTGTATCAAGACCCGCGGCTCGATCGATTGGTGGAGCAGGCCATGGCCTCCAACACCGACTTGCGGGTCTCTGCCGCCAACCTGACCCGCGCCCGGGCCCAGGTCGACGAAGCGCAAGCGGCCGGCGGCTGGAGCGGCGGGGTCAAACTCAGCGCGCAGCGCTTGCAGGAATCCGGCGAAGCCTTCCTGCTGACCGAGAAAGTGCCGGTGGCCAACATTGGCGATGTCGGCATTACCACTTCCTATCAGTTCGATCTGTTCGGCACCTTGCAGCGCGGCATCGAAGCCGCCAAGGCCAACGCCGACGCTACCCAAGCGGCGGCCGATACCGCACGCATTACTGTGGTGGCCGATGTGGTGCGGGCCTACACCCAGGTCTGCGCCGCCAACGAGGAGCGGGAGATCGCTGAGCATTCCCTCGACCTGCAAGCCCAGAGCACGCAAATGACCCAGCGCCTGCGCGACGCCGGCCGGGGCGATGAAACCCAGGTCACCCGTTCGCAAACCCAATTCAAATCCTTGCGCGCTGACTTGCCGCGTTACGAAGCGGCGCGTCAGGCCGGGCTGTTTCGCCTGTCGATGCTGCTGGCCAAACCCCTCGACCAGTTGCCGGCCGGCACCGACCATTGCGCCGAGCTGCCGAAGATCGCACAACTGCTACCGGTGGGCGACGGCGCCACGCTGCTCAAGCGTCGGCCGGATGTGCGCCAGGCCGAGCGACGCCTGGCGGCGGCCACCGCCGGGATCGGCATCGCCACCGGCGAGCTGTACCCGGACATCAGTATCGGCGCCACCGTGGGCACGGTCGGTATTCTCGATAACCTTGGCAAACCGTCGACCAATCGCTGGGGCTTCGGCCCGCTGTTAAGTTGGACCGTGCCGTCGAATGGCTCCCGGGCGCGCATCCGCGAAGCCGAAGCGGCGACCCAGGGCGCCCTGGCGCATTTCGATGGCGTGGTGCTCAACGCCATCCGTGAAACCCAGACTGGCCTGGCGCAGTATTCGGCACTGCTGCAGCGGCGAGATGCGCTGGCCGACGCCGAGCAATCGGCGCAATTGGCGGCAGACCAGACCCACCGCTTTTTCACCGCCGGTCGCGCGTCGTTCCTCGCCGACCTGCAAGCCACCCGCACCTACACCGATGTGCGGGCGCAATTGGCCTCGGCCAACACCCAGGTCGCCATGAGCCAGATCGATTTGTTTCTCGCCCTGGGCGGCGGTTGGGAAAGCGGACGAACGCAAGCGTCACAGGCCGGCAAACCCTGAGGCCGTTGCTATGCTTTGAAGTGTTGGAACGGCGCCCCGTGCAAAGCGCTGTTCCCACGCACAAGGCTCGCGCAGGTCATGGGGACTCCAATAATGAAAAACCCTTATGCTCTCGGCTTCTGGTGCGCCATTGCAGCGCTCGTGCTGCTGTCGGCCACCTACTTCTACGGCATCATGCTGGCCCACCAGATCGACAAGGCCATGGTGTTCCTCGACAGCGCGGCGGCGCTGATTGCGGTCATGGCCATCGTGGTCGTCGCCTGGGCTTCGGTCCAGGGCCAGAAAATCAAGAAACGACAACTCGAACAAGGCAAGACGCGGGTGCTGATCTGGGATACCAAGGTCGCGTTGCGCCGGGTCGAAACCGTGTTCGATCGCTATTTTTGGGGCAGCTACTGGCAACCGGGGCGAACGTTTCAGGAAGTCATGGGCGAACTGACCGGCACGCCGCTGGAAAAAAGCCTCGAAGCGCTGAAGGTCCAATGCCTGGCGCTGGATCAGCAAGTCACCGACGACCGCTGGCACTGGCTCAACAACGCCCGCGAACTGGCCGACGTCGCCACGGCCATGGCCCGCGAGCGCTATCAACTGGATTTCTGCGATCCGCGGGCTGATAACGCCAACGGCAGTGCGGTGATCAACCGTGACTTCGAGGTGCTGGTGTACACCTGGACGGCGCGGCTGAAAAGTTTCGATCATCAATTGGATGAGATTGAGCTGCAGTATTCCTGAGTGCCTGTTTCTGGTTTGGTGTTTTTGCGGACGGGGCGGCCGTATAGCCGACCTGCTCTCGTGTTGTACACGTTTCCCTGTGGAGCGAGCCGGCTCCGGGCGGCGTTCCGACGAAGGCGATCTACCTGCTGACGAATAGATTGCGGATGTTCGAGAACACTGTGACCTGCGGTGCGACAATTCGATTGCCAGCGATGGCTATCTCTCTGCTGACGAGTAAATTGCGGATGGCCCAAAACCCTGTGGGAGCTTGGCTTGCCAGCGATGACTTCTGTTCAGGCACTAGAGAGTTGGCAGGTGTACATATCCATTCCCTTGGTGAAGGCTGATATAGGTTCCGCTCTTACAGCGGGTTACTTGGAAAAGCGCCAAGTAACCAAGCGCTTTAATCCCCTCCATTCGGTGCCTCGCCTAGGCTCGGCATGCCTTCACTCCGGCCTTGCTCCGTGGGCCCGCCGCCATCGGACATCCCTGGCCGGGGGCGGCTAACCCAGCGTCCTGCCGGGTTGCCCACTGCGCAAGACCTGCGTTCAGCCTCTGGTTAACGGGGCAGAGCAGATCAAAAGCCAGATCAAAAGCTATGCGCCGAGGCGGCCTAGTAGCCGACCTGGGTTCGGGTTTTACGCGTTCCCCTTGTGGGAGCGAGCCGGCTCCGGGCGGCGTTCCGACGAAGGCTATCTCCCTGCTGGTGAGTTAAAGCGGATGTCTCCGAAACCTGTGGGAGCTTGGCTTGCCAGCGATGACTTTTGATCAGGCGCTAGATATTTGGCAAGTGTACATATCCATTTCTCTGGTGATGGCTGATATAGGTTCCGCT